>WRKI01000270.1 GCA_009778155.1 Spirochaetota bacterium | reverse complement strand
GGGGGGGGGTAAACCTGCGCTTTTTTGTTGCCGAGTATTGTAAATTGTAGCGCGGACATAACTCTCCCCCTTTTCAAAATTTGCCGTTTTGCGAGTGTCAAAAGCGGCTCTTATTCAAACTTAGCAGATCGTGGAAACTTTGTCAAGCCTTTTTGCAACTTTTTTTTAACTTTTTGTAACTTTTTTTTTGCCGGGCGGGAGGAACCTCCCCACGGAGGCCGCATTTTGCAGGCAGTAAGGGAAACACTGATTAACTCGACGCTAATCAGCGCCAGCGCGGGCTTCCAGGGCGGCGGCTTTCCTTGAGGCTTTTTCCATGCAGAGCGATATGAGGACAAAAACAAGGGTTTTGACCTTTGCAAGCCCCGGCTTCCCGGCGCGGCCTTGCCATGCAAAGTTGATCTGCCGCCACGATTCAAAAATTTCCGGGATAAAACTTAAAAACAGGGCAATGCTTTGCGAACAGCTTGTTTTAAGGCTTACCCCGCCAAGGCCCCGGCGCAAAAACCGCCGCAGGGCAAACTCCGCGCGGCCAAGGCCCACGCGCAACTCGACGGAGCTTGTGCTGCGAAAAAGCAATGCGGAAAGCTGAACGACAAAAACCAGCCGCAAGGCAATTAACACAAAACGTTCCTGCGGCAAAAACACCGCGAAAGCCAGCGCGGCATCGGAGCCTTGCAAAATTTCCACAAGCGATGAAAACACGGAAATAAAATACATCAAGGAAGCGTAAAAAAACGCCGGCCTTAAATCGGCCAATTGCTCGCGGGGCGTTATGCGACAACAGCCCGCCGCAACAGCCAGCAGTACGATTCCCGACAGAAGCGCCGGCGCGGGCAAGGCCATGCAAATTATGGAAAGCGACAAAAGGAAAAAAAGTTTTAACACCGCCGGCACTTTATGAAGCGCGCTCTTTTGCGTTTTGTATTGGAAGATGACAGCTTTCGAGCGAATGAATTTGCTCCGGGTGTTTTTTCTTACTGCCATAACAAATCGCCTAACTCAAGCGCGGGCTTTCTAAGCGGGTTGCGAATCCCCCAGGCTTCAAGCTCCTGCTGCAAAGCGCATAACGCGCTGCCGTCGAAGGTTATCCTCCCCTTAAAAAGAACGATTACGCGATCCGCAAGGGCAAGGCATTTTTCAAGTTCGTGTGTTAAAATGATTACGGTTTTGCCGGCGCCTAGCAGTTTTTTTATTATCCAGTTTACCTGCACAACCCCGTGATAATCCATGTTGGCATAAGGCTCGTCAAAGATAATGATCTGCGCGTCCATCGCAAGAACGCCGGCAACGGCCAGCCGGCGTTTTTCCCCGCCGGAAAGCGAGCGTGCGGGGTAATGTGCCCGCTCTGTCAGCCCCGTTTCTTCAAGCGCGGCTGCGACTCTCTTTTCAATTTCTTCTTTTGAAAGCCCAAGGTTGGCCGGCCCGAAGGCGATGTCCTCGCTGGGGGTTTCCCCAAGGATTTGGCTGTCGGGGTCTTGAAAAATAAGCCCTGTCAAAAATGCGGTTTGTGCGCTGCCGGATGTCGGCTCTTCAAGGCCGGCGATTATCGCCATTAAAAGGCTTTTTCCCGATCCGTTTGCCCCGCAAATCAAGGTGCAGCCGCCGCTGGCAAGCGAAAAAGACACGTCGTCCAGCGCGGTAAAAAAACGCCCATCTTGCCGCCCGGGGTCGGTTTGCGCCAGAGCGTCTTGGGAAAGCGCGAAACGCTTGGTTATGTTATGCAGGGCGACGGCGGGCGCGGGTTCTTCAGGCATCGGGGTTGATGTAACGGGCTGCAATAGGCCGCAATTTTAGCGCGACCGGCACGGCGGCGGCCAGTTTTAAGGCATCGCCTATCAGAAAGGGCACTACGCCGATGAGCAAGGCCGAATGGAAAGAGATGGAGTTAAGAAGCATGATGTAAAACGCGCCGCAAAGCAGAATGATGGCAAAGCCGGCAAAAGCGGCGGCGCAGACCCTTAACAGCCGGCCGCGCGAGACGCTTTTCTCGCTGATTGACGGCAGGCCGCAGATAAGGCCGGCGCAGAGGCTGCCCAAAAGGTAGCCGATCAAATACCCGCCAAGGTTGGTTAAAAAAGCGCCGGGGCCGGGGATTACAAGCACGGGAAAGCCCAGCAAGCCTGCCGTCAAAAAAATAAGCGTGGCAAGCCCCCCGTAAAGGCCGCCCAAGACGAGGCCGGAAAGCACGACAAAAAGATTGGTAAGAACGATTGGCACTATGCCGACGGGCAGGGGGATTACCAAAAAGCTGGAAACGGCTATTAAAGCGGCAAAAAGCGCCGCGAAAACGTATCTCGTGCGCGTTATTTTTGCCGGAATCCTGTTTTTTACGTCTTTCATGCCCTGCCCTCTTTTGCGTAAACCTTCATAATTACAAGGGTAACGGAAAGGCGGCCTTTTGTCAAGGCTTTTTGGCGGGGTTATTTTCTCAAAAACCTCACACAAAGGCACGGAGGCACAAAGGACAGATTTGAAAGCTCCTCTTCGTTCCTACTTTACCCCTATCTGTACTCTGTTGAGGCAGGAATAAAGCGCGGCCTTATCGGAGCCAGCCCGATCCAAATTTAGCCTCCGCTTCCGCCAAATTCCAGCCGTTTAAGTATTCGGCTCCGATTTTTTCTTTGGTGATTTTAGCCAGAAAGGGGGGCATGGGAATTGTTTTGAAAAGAGCCATTGCCTCATCTTCTTTTCCCTCGTCGCAAAGCGCAAAAAATTTCATCGTAATAGCCGCTTTTTCTTTTTCTGACATCAATTGTTGAGCCATTTTCCCTCCATAAAGTGGTATATATTGGGGTTGTTCAGAAGCTTCAGTTTCCAAACAACTCTGTTCAAGTATACCTCAAACAAGGCTTTGTTTCCAGTTTGCGGCAAGGTTTTACAGCACGATCGTGCCGAATCGCAAAAAAAAATATGACATTTGTCATAAAAAGCAAAAAAAAGGCGTATTTTTTTCGCTTTTTGTGTAGTATTATAGTATGGACAAACAAAGACTTCTTGTACTTTCAGACATTCACGGCGAAGAGGCAAACCTAAAAACGGTTTTCCAGTGGGGCAAAAACCGCCCGGAAGGCAAGGAAATCGGCACGTCCGTTTTTCTGGGGGACGGCGCGGCGGACATAAAAAAGATGGCCCTCATTGAAGGTTTTTATTCCGAATGGATAATGGTCAGGGGAAACAATGATTTTGACAACGACCTGCCGGAAACCTGCACGCTGGATTTTTCCGGCTATCGTTTTTTCCTTTGCCACGGCCATAAGCACTCCATATATTTGGAGCACGAGGCTCTTATTGCCGCCGCCTTAAAGGAAAAGGCAGATGTCGCCCTTTTTGGGCACACGCACACGCCGTTTTACTCTTACACGCACAATATTCTGCTTATAAACCCCGGCAGTGTCGGCAGGCCGCGCACTTCCGTAGGGGCGACTTTCGCCGTAATCGAGTGCGCCCAAGGCCAGCCTTTCAAAACGGAGTTCTGGGGGGTAAAACAGGGGGAGGTTCACGCGGTTAAGCACATTTTCCATGAATAAGCGCCAATGGTGGTAGCTTGCCTCGGCAAGCTACCACCATTGGCGATGCAATTTGCCGGTGGCAAATTGCGCGCACTTCTTGAAAAATTCACACGGCGGAGGCACGTCGAATCGCGGTTTCGCGGCTTGCCGGCGGCGGCTAGTTTTTGGCAAGGCGTTTTGCGATGTCGTTTATGTAGGCCTGCACGGGTTTTTCCACAAGGCCTAAGACCGTTACATTGCACTTGTCAATCGGCACAAGGATTTTGTGAGCCGGGCTTGCCGAAACCGCCGCCGCCATTGCCGGGCTAACCTCGCCGCACATGGAGTTGGCAAAGGCTATGCCGGTTACCCCGATGATAAAATCGGCCTTGGCGCAGTTGTACACGACGGCGTTCTCGCCGGTCGCGCCAAAGTCCGCGCCGGCTTTTAACATGGCCGATGTCGCAATGGAATTCGTCCCCACGGCCGTTATTTTTACGGCATCGCCGCGCTCGTTTTTTATATGCTCGATAATGGACTTGCCAATGCCGCCGCCCATACCGTCTATCACCAGTACATTCATGCCACCCTCACCCTCCGCAAAAACAAAGGGCTAACCTTGCGGCTAGCCCCTTGCAAAACAACAAACTCGCTGCTTACTTACACTTCTTCAGCAGGTTTTCCCATTTTTTGTCAACGTCTTTTTGGAACTTGGCGATCAAGCCTTCGTTCCCCGGTTTGAACATATGGGAGAAACGCCCCTGCGGTTTCAGATAGTCTTCCACCGGCAGCTTGTTTTTCGGCTCGTAGCTAAGTTTCCACTCGCCGTCGATCACTTCGTAAAGCGGCCATACGCAAGTTTCCACCGCCAGCCTGCAAATTTCGATAAGGTCTTCGTTTGCATAGCGCCAGCCGCGCGGGCAGGGAGCCAAAATGTTCAAGAAAGCCGCGCCGGGGGTGTAAAGCGCCCTTTCGGATTTCTCGTGCAAGTCGCTGAAGTTTTTCCAGAAAGTGGTCTGCCCAACATACGGAATGTTGTGGGCGACAAGCACTGCCGTCAAATCTTTTTTCACTTCCCGCTTGCCGGGGATTTCCGAACCGGCAGGAGCCGTGGAAACATCGGCATAAGCCGGCGTTGCAGATGAACGCTGGATACCGGTGTTCATGTAGGCTTCGTTGTCGTAGCAGACATACACCATGTCGTGGTTACGCTCCATCGCCCCGGAAAGGCTCTGGAAACCGATGTCGTAAGTGCCGCCGTCGCCGCCCCAGGCAATGAACTTGTAGGTTTCCTTGCCCATCGTGCCTTTGCGCTTCATCGCCTGGTAGCAGGCTTCCGCGCCGGAAATTGTCGCCCCGACGTTCTCGAAAGCGGTGTGGATGTAGCTGTCCTTCCATGATGTATACGGATAAAGATAGCTGGAAACTTCCAAGCAGCTTGTGGCCACGCCGCAAACCGCCCTGTCTTCCGGTTTAAGGGCGCGCAAAACGCCGCGCACCGCTACGCCCGCGCCGCAACCGGCGCAAAGCCTGTGCCCGCCTGTAAAGCGTTCGGGCTTCGTCGCTTCTTCTTTTAGTTTGTAAGCCATGTATTCCTCCTTACTCCCTTACGCCCAGGTAGCGGTAGTGTTCGCCCACGTCCCCGGTTTTTACGACTTTGTCAAGCTCGCTGTAAACATGGCTAAAATTATCCATTGTTACGTCGCGGCCGCCAAGACCGTAGATAAAATTGATCATTTTCGGGCCGTTTGCCATTCCGTAGCAGGCGCTGCGCAAGTCTGTGTACACAGGGCCGCCGCAGTTGGAATAGCTGTCCGCCTTGTCCAGTACCGCAACCGCTTTAACATGGCTGAAGGCCTTCGCCAGCTCTTCCATCGGGAAGGGGCGGTAGACGCGCAGCTTGATAAGCCCGACTTTTTCGCCTTTTTCGCGAAGCTGGTCAACAGTCGCTTTGGCCGTGCCCGCGCTGGAGTTAAGAATCAAAATAGCCCGCTCTGCGCCTTCCATTTTGTATTCTTCAAAGTAGCCGTACTTGCGGCCGGTAAGCTCGCCAAACTCCTTGAAAATGTCCAAAATTACCTTTTTGGAATTCCTCATGGCTTCGGCCTGCTGGCGTTTGTGTTCCATGTAGAAGAAAGGCGTGTCATACGGACCCATCGAGACCGGGTGCTTCGGGTTTAACAGGCGAATTTCGTTGTTGTAAGTGCCGACAAACTTTTTGACATACTCGTCTTCGAGCAGGTCGATGTTTTCCAGCGCGTGCGATGTGATAAAACCGTCTTGGCAGGTCATGACCGGAAGCAATACATCCGGGTGCTCGCCAATGCGCATACCCATAAGATAGTTGTCGTAGGCTTCCTGGTTGTTTTCGGCATAAAGCTGAATCCAGCCGGAGTCCCGCGCGCCCATCGAGTCGCTGTGGTCGTTGTTAATGTTGATGGGGCCTGAAAGAGCGCGGTTTACAACCGGCATCATGACCGGCAGGCGCATGGAGGACGCTACATAGAGAAGCTCCCACATAAGCGCCAGCCCGCAGGCCGATGTCGCGGTAACAGTGCGACCGCCGGCCGCCGCCGCCCCGATACAGGCGCTCATCGCGCTGTGTTCGGATTCCACCGCTACGAATTCGGTTTTTACCTCGCCGTTTGCCACATAAGAAGAAAAATACTGCGGAATTTCCGTGGAAGGCGTGATAGGATATGCGGCCATTACATCAGGTTCGACCTGTTTTAAGGCGCGAGCTATCGTCTCGTTGCCAGAAAGCCTTTCGCGAATTATCATAGTTTTTCCTCCTTTTCCCAAGTCATGGCCTTAGCCGGGCACACTTTTACGCATACACCACAGCCCTTGCAGTGCATAAAATCGAAGTCCTGCCTTTTGCCGTCCTTTACGGGGATCGCGCTGTCGGGGCAGGTGGGGAAGCACATCATGCAGTGCACGCATTTGTCCGCCAGAAAGTGCGGGCGCATTGTCCGCCAGTCGCCGGTGTTGACCAGCAAGGCCGTTCCGCCTTCGGTAAGAGCGCCGGCCATTGGAATATCTTTCCAACCGTTTTTTTCGTTAGCATCGGATACATTGACAGAAATCATAGTGTTTTAACCTCCTGCATGGAGCGCTTGATAGCGTTCATGTTGCCTTCGATAACGTTCGGTTTTTTTGCGAACATATGCTTCAAAGAAGTTTCTATGTTTTTCAGAAACACGTCTTCCGGAATTACCCCGCTAACCTTCACCGCCGCCGCAAGCATGGGCGTATTGGGGAAGTACCTGCCCATGGTTTCCTCGGAGATTTTGCGCGCGTCGATAACGCAGACTTTCCCTTTGTAGCCCTTAAGAGCCGGCACAAGACGCTGAGGGTCTTTGTCCGAATTGATAATGATTGCGCCTTTTTCGCTCAATCCCGCCGTAACATCAATCGCCGTAAGCAGGGTTTCATCGACCACTACTACATAGTCCGGCTCATAAATGTTGGAGTGAATCGAACTGCGTTCATCTCCAATCCTGTTGTACGCGTTAATGGGCGCGCCCATCCGCTCCGGGCCGTATTCCGGAAAACCCTGCACAAACTTTCCGGCAAGGAAGGCCGCATCCGCCAACGCGAGAGAGGCTGTCTTTGCTCCTTGGCCGCCCCGTCCGTGCCAGCGAAATTCTACCATTTTTGACATAAATTACCACCTTTACCTGTAATTTAAACTTAGTTGGATGGCTAGTTAGAAGCCGTCCTATGAAAAACCAACACTTTTATTGTAACATTTTTCGCACCAGTTGTCTAGCTTGCATACATCAAAATCCGGCGATTTTATAGCAAAATCGTAATTTTTCTCACGAAGGGGCAAGAAGAACTCGAAAGTTCATCACACCAAGGCACGGAGAACTCGAAAGTTCCTCACACCAAGGCACAAAGGCACAAAGGCACAAAGGCACAAAGGCACAAAGGCACAAAGCACAGTTTAGAAAACGCCACTTCATTCCTACTTTATCCCCTTTTGTACTTTATATGAGGCAAGAAGGAGACCGGCCTACATAATTCCCACCCAAAAACCTTTGTGCCTTTGTGCCTTTGTGTGAGCCATTCGCGAGCTTTGCGTGAGCTTTTTCCGAGCTTTTCGCGAGCAATGCCCCGGCAGGGCGGCTACCACTTGAAGGCAAACGAGGCGCTTTCTCGGTAGGGCGCGTCCGGGCTGCAGGTGCAGTCGGGGAAATTGTCCCGCTGGTTGGGCGTGTCCGGGAAGTGCTGGGTTTCAAGGCACAGGCCGGAGTGCTTTTTGTAGGCGGCTCCGTCCCTGCCGGCAAGTTCCGGCAGCATATTCCCAGTGTAAAACTGAAGGCCGGGCTGGGTCGTGTTTACTTCCATGACACGCCCGCTTTCCGGCTCGAAAAGGCGGCAGGCGGGTATCTCATCGCCGCGGCCATTGCCGGCATCGTTTAAAAACGCGCCGTCCAAGGCAAAACTGTGGTCGTAGCCCTCCAGCGTGCCCCGGCCGCCGTAGGCCGGCTTCATGTTTTTGACGATTGGGACGCTTTTCCGTAAATCGAACTCGCTGTTTTCCACCGGGCAAAGCCGGCCTGTGGGGATAAGCTCTTCATCAACCTCGACAAAACTGCTGGAAAAAAGACGCACTTCGTGGGAAAGGATGCTGCCCCCTCCGGCCAAGTTGAAGTAGGCGTGGTTGGTAAGGTTTACCGGGCAGGGTCTGTCAACTGTCGCCTCGTACAGGCAGGTTACGACTCCCTCTTGGTTCAATCCGTAGGTAACGGCCGCTTTTAGGTTGCCGGGGTAGCCGCCGTCCCCGTCGGGGCTTTCAAGCTCGAAGCGGACAAAGACCCCGCCGCCTTCCTTGTAGGCGGTCGCTTTCCACAGTCGCTTGTCAAAGCCCTGCGATCCGCCGTGCAGGGAGTGCTTCCCGTCGTTTGTGTCCAGCCGGCAAAGGCGGCCGTTTATTTCAAAGGCCGCGCCGCCGATCCGGTTGGCCACGCGGCCAATTGTCGCGCCCATGTAAACACGGTTGCCAAGGTAGCCGGCCAAGTCCGAAAAGCCCAAAAGCACGTCGGCACGGCCGCCGTTTTTGGAGGGAACCCAAAGGTTTGTCCATGCCGCCCCGTAATTCGTCATGCGGAATTTTATGTCGCCGGCTTCCAGCGTGTAAAGAAGGGCTTTCCCTCCGTCGGGCATTTCCCCGAATTTTTCCTCGCTTATATTCATCGCTTGTTTCCTTCGGCTATGCCGAATCGCCTGAAAAACTGCAAATTTTGTTCCGCCCGCTTTTTTTCGCTATAAAAAGCGCCTTGTCTGCCTCGGCAATAAAGCCTTCCATAGTGCCGCCTTCTGTTTTTCCCTTGTCTGGTGCCCCGTCTTTGGCCGGGGGGTTATCGGCCGTGCTTACGCCTATGCTTATCGTAATTTTTTGCGCCATTTCTTCCGATGCCGGAACCTCCATTTCTTGCACCTGCTCGCGCAAGCTTTCCGCAAAGGTGGCCGCCCCCTGCGCGTTGGTGCCGGGCAAAATCAAAAGGAACTCTTCGCCGCCCCAGCGGCCGGCAAAGTCGCGCGGGCGTTTTATCGAATTCCGCAAGCACCTTCCCAGCGCTTTTAAGGCCATGTCGCCCTGCGGGTGCCCGTAGGCATCGTTGTAATTTTTGAACTTGTCAACATCGATTATTAAAAGGCTGATTGGCTGGTGCTCCCGGATCGCGCTTAACCATTCAACGTTCAGGCGTTCTTCCAGACCGCGTCTGTTGGGCAGGTTTGTAAGCTGGTCTGTCTTGCTTAAATGTTCCGCCTCGCGCATCTGCTCGCTCATTTTTATCTGCTTGGCAATCCTAAGTTTTATATTATCCGCCGAAAAGGGCTTTGCGATATAATCGGCCGCCCCCATAGACAGCCCCTTGGCCTCGTCTTCGTTGCTGTCAAGCCCGGTAACAAAGATGACGGGTATGTCCTTTGTAATCTCCGATTTTTTAAGAGAGCCGAGTATGCCGTAGCCGTCCAACACGTCGTCCGGCATAAGCACGTCCAAAAGGATTATGTCCGGCTTGTATTTTTCCGCCGCGCTTATGGCGTTTTTTCCGGTTTTTGCCGCAAAAACCGTGTATTCGGGGCTTAGACTGTTCGTAAGCATCATTATTGTAGCATTGTCGTCTTCTACAACAAGTATGCTATGTTTTTTGGATTTATCCATCCGTTTCCTCCTTAGTGCTGTTTTTCAAGGCGACTAGCGCCTCGAGCGCGTTTTCAAAGTCATAGTTTTCTATATGTGCCGCCAGGGTTTCCGAACCTTTGACAGCGCGGAGGCTGTCCAAAATCTGGATGCACTCCGGGTTTGAATTTTCAAGCATAGGCTCTATTTTTTCAAAAAGCTCAAGCGCCTGCTTTTTTTCCAAAAAATTTGCCGGCTTGTTTTTCGCATTATGCGCATCGAACACGGGTTGCAATTCCGCCAGCACCTTTCCCAGCTCGCTTCCCAAAAGCTTCATGTTTTCGGCGACAATCCCGGCGGCGGCCTCCACGGATTCTTCCGTCCCGCTGAAAATTTCCTCCAGCCTTGCCGCTATGTTCTGCAAGACGCGCTGTCCTATAAAAGCGGCATTCCCCTTTAGGGTGTGCGCCATGCGGTGGGCGGTCTTTATTGAACCTTCGTCCAAAGCCTGCGTCATTTCGCTAAACGTGTTCCGGTTGCTCTTGACAAAAATAACCTGCAACTTTTCCTTCATCTCGTCATCTTCGTCATCGTCATCGTCATACGCATAGGAAGATGCGGCAATGCCGACGGGACTGCCGGCGGCAATGCCGGCGGCCGCGCCCTCGGTTCCGCTGTCGCTCGCCCCTGCGCCGCTCGCCCCGTCTGCCTCCGCGCTGACGGCCGGATCAAGGTATTTTTTAAGAATAAACCATAATTCCTGCGCTGTAAAGGGCTTGCCAATGCAATCGGGCATCCCGGCTTTTCTGTATTTTTCCAGCTCGTTGGGCATTATGTTCGCAGTCATGGCCACGATTGGGCTTCCCGTTTCCAGCGCGAGTATTTTCGCGGTTGCTTCCAGCCCGTCCATTACCGGCATAAAAACATCCATAAAAATAAGGTCGAAGGGCGGTTCGTTGTTTTCTATGCGCCGCTGTACCATGTCAACGCCGGCCTTTCCGTCGTTTGCCACGACTGCATCCAGCCCGACGTTGGAAAGATGCCCGGTTATGACTTCCCGGTTCATGTGGTTGTCTTCGCAGACTAAAACAAGGCCCTTAAAACGCGGCTTTTCCTGAACGCTGGCCTTTAGCTCTTTTTGGCCGGCATCCTCCTGCCCCTCCGCCCAGACGGTGCCGAATGCCGCGCCAAAGGTGCCGCCGAATGCGGCAGGGCTGGCTTTCTCCAGCGCG
Source organism: Spirochaetota bacterium (assembly GCA_009778155.1). GTDB lineage: Bacteria > Spirochaetota > Spirochaetia > Treponematales > Breznakiellaceae > WQXQ01. The sequence goes on along the minus strand of WRKI01000270.1, from coordinate 2,253 downwards.
ATCTCAAAGCAGAAGGTGCTGCCGACCCCGGCGGAGCTTTCCACCCAAAGTTTGCCGCCCATCATTTCAACCAAGTTTTTGCTTATGAACAGCCCCAGCCCCATGCCGTCGTACTTGCGCGTCAACCCTGTGTCCGCCTGCACAAAGGGGCGGAAGATCGTCTTGATCTGCTCCACGCTTATCCCTATGCCTTGGTCTTTTATCTCGAAGCAGACGACCTCGTTCTCGTCATCATCCGGTTTTCTTCTTATTATAAGCGATATTGTCCCGGTGTCGGTAAACTTTACCGCGTTGGACAGCAGGTTCATGATCACCTGATACACGCGCATTGGGTCGCCCATGTACTTTTTGCCGGCGACGGCCTTTGCGTCAACCTTTAGCTCCAGCGACTTTTCCTTTACCCCCGGCGCGATAACGGCCTGACAGCGTTTGACGACTTCGGCCAGATCAAAGGGGCGGTATTCCATTTCTATTTTGCCGGCCTCGATTCTGGAGATGTCCAAGATATCGTTGAGTATGTGCAACAGCCACTTTGTGCCGTCGGCGATTTTTTCGATAAAGTTTTTTATCTGGAAGATGTCGCCGCTGTATTTGGCTAGTTCGGCAAAGCCTATGATGCTGTTCATCGGCGTGCGTATTTCGTGGCTTATTACCGCAAGAAAGTCGGATTTTGCCTGGCTTGCAATTTCCGCGCTCAGTTTTTTTACCCGCTCGCTTATGTCAAAAACATAGCCTTCTATTAAATTGGGGCTGCCGTCTTTGTAAAACTCCACGGCTTTTTCCCGCGCCAGCACCCATTTTATCGTGCCGTCCGGCATTTTTAGCCTAAAGGTATTTTCGTACAATAAGCCCATCTCTATTGTTTCCGCCCACCTTTCCTTTTTGCCGGCCCAATCCTCGTGATGCACCATTTCCAAGTACTTGTTCTCCCCGACCAGTTCTTCCGGTGTGTAGCCGGTGAGTTCTTTGCTCCCTTTGCTCACGAAGGTTAGGGGGTTGATGGGGGGCGCCCACAGGCACTGGTAGGCCATGCCGGGAAGGTTGTCCAAAAGAGCGTCGTTTCTTGCCGCGATTCGTTTCTGCTCGCGCAAGTCTTGCACTGTGGCCAAGATGACTTTTTCCCCTTGGAGGTTGATGCCGGCAAAGTTTACAAAGGCCGGGAGCATGGTTCCGTCTAGCACTTGAAAGTTCATCTCGAAGGAGACGTTTCCCGCTCGCATGGCTTGGTCTGTGTAGCGCATGATTAAATCGATTGTTTTTTGTCCTTCGCTTTGGAACTCCGGCAGGAATTCCCCCATGCGCTCGAAAAACTCATGTCTGTCTTTTGCCCCTGCAAGGCGGAAGGCTTCTTTGTTGCAACTTAGGGCTTCCATTTTTTTGTTAAAGAGTATGCAGCTTACCGGCAGGAAGTCCAGCATGAACTGGGTAAGTTCGTGGTCTTTGCCGGCTTCTTCGGTGGCAAGTTTGCGGTTTGTTATGTCGGCGGCGAGTTCCAAAAGGCCTGCAAGTTTGCCGCCGACGACTAGGGGCACTTTGTGTACTTCTTTTGCCCGGCGGCTGTTGTCGGGGTAGTTGTACCAGCAGTCGGCTGTTACTGCTGTTTGTTCGGCCAGGGCTTTTTTTTCCATTTGCGCGAGTTCCCGCTCTGTTTCGCTGTCGGCAAAGGTGTGGAGTCCGGTAAGGCCGCCGCCGGTCTGAGTGTCTTTTGTGCCAAGTTCGTCCAGCATTTTGCGGTTAAAGCTTGTGTAGATGCCGTCAAGGTCTTTGGTGCAGACATGGGCGGGAATGGCGTTGTATACGGCCTCGAAAAAGTCCGCCCGCCGGGAAAGCTCTTTTATTTTTTGGGCTTTTTTGGCTGTCGCTACTGTCAAGGCCGCGATGGCAAGCAAAAGCACGGCGATGGTGATCAGCAGGGGTATTTGTGCTCCTTGCGCAGGCGCGGCGATTGGCAAAGCGACGGTTTCCTGAGCTTGCAAGCCGGCGGAAAGTGGCAAGCAAAGTAGCAGTGTCAACAACACTGCACAAAGCCATGCCGGCATAGATTTTTTGTTTTTTTTCACCGCGCCTCCCTTTTTTTCCCGACGGATTTCTCCGTCCTTTTAGATGTATATTTTACACTAAAAACGCATTCTGCACAAGCCGTCGCCGCCAAGCAAACACGACAAACGCATGAAAGGTCAGAGGTTATGAATTTACTCCCAATTTAACTCACACAAAGGCACGGAGGCACAAAGGCACAAAGTACAGATTAGA
>WRKI01000269.1 GCA_009778155.1 Spirochaetota bacterium | reverse complement strand
GGGGGGGGGCAATAATCACGCTGTTGTCTAAATTTGCAGACAGACTTTGAGCATATAACACTGTTTTTTCCCCCTTCCTACAAAATTCGCCGCTGGCAATACAACCAGAAGCGGCATACATTGGTTTTGCCCGAGAATCCCTCGTTTGGGCTTTCCCCCAAGCATAACCCAATAACAGCATGGCATTTTTCACAAAAATTGTCATGCCTTTTTCTCAATTTAATGCCAAAATCAGCTTATGGCAACCTCCAAAAAACCAGATGAGGTTTTTGGAGGTTGCCTTATACTAAAACCTTAGCACGGCCGGTAAAAATTGTCAAGTGGTCTTGCGATTTTTTTGCATTTTTTTTATTTTTCGCAAAAATTTTCCGCTCGACGTTTAGGGAACCACTGATTAACTCGAAGCTTATCATCGTTTCCCTAATTCCCCTCAAAAAACCGCCCCATGCAAAATCAGGCAGACCGAAACCACCATAAAACCCTCGCAGGCTGCCACCGGCGGGGCAGAATCTCTATGAAATCGACGGAATATACTGAGGTGAATGGCCGGTGTACCCTAAGTTATAGAAGAAACCAACTCCCTCGCTGGGGTTCCGGGCAGTCTCATTTAGGTTGGGTTGCTCTGCGGCCAATTTGGGCAAGCCGCTACCTCAACGGATGACAGCCTTGTTGAAATTGTCGCCGCGCCATTTACCAGAACAGCCCGCGAAAAAATGCCCAGAGCGGCTATGCTTGGCAATGCCGCCGGCCTATCTTTGACGCTTATAGCGATGGCTCCAATGGCGCAAATGTGGGGGCTTCCGTACATAGGCATTGTCGGCCTTGGCATTGCCGTGCTTGGCTTTTTTGGAAAAAGAAAGTTCCCCTTTGGATTGCCGCCGCTGTTAAACAGGCTGGCTCCAAGATTACTTTTACCGGCTGTATTAACAATCCCGTTACTCTTGGCCAGGGCAACCCCGCAATGATCCGCGAAGAAGTGGAATCGAATATCAAAAGCGGCATCCGGCTTATCTCCCCGGAATGCGCCTTGCCGGCATCTATTCCCGGCGACAACTTGAAGTGTCTTGTCGAAACAGCCCACCGCCTGCGGCCTTAGCGGGTGGGGGCAAGATTGGCGAAAGGGCTTCCCCTTAATATCGGTATGTGATAAAATAGCAAAAGGACACGCCGGGGCATTGCCATAAAGCGTTTTCCTTAGACGAAAAAACTTGGAAGGGGATGCAATGTTAGAAGCAGTATTTGGAGCGTTGTTGGGCACACTGTTAGGAATGGGGCTTGGACTCGGGATGGTAGAGGTGCTTGCAGAGGCGATGGCAGGAGTGTTTGCAGAAATATTCGTAGAACTAATGGCAGAGATGCTTTATGGAATGTTAGAAATGCTAGAAGAGCTTTCTGAAATGCAAACACTGGAAGAGATGATGCTCGCACTGGAAGGAATGAAGGAAAATTTAATAGAAGCGCTAATAGAACTCGAAGAACTTGTGTTTGATTGATTCCAGCTTACGCCGGGCAAAAATCCCCGAAAACGGCTTTGAAATTCGCTTCGATTGTTTTTTCCAGTTCAAGCTCGCCTCCGCAACCGGCATCACCGCCGGCGGCTTCGCGACGCAAGGCGGCGATGTTTTGAATAACGCCCTGCAAATCTGCCCAAGTGGAAAAATCCCTGTTCCTTGGCGGCTGAAAAGGGGCGTCCGTTTCTGTCAGCAGACGCTGTGCCGGGAACAAGGCGGCGCACTGCATGGCCTTGCGGTGGTTTAGCGTTACAGGAGTTCCAAAAGAAAAATAAGCGTTTATCCCGCGCTTTAACAAGGCAGAGCCATCGCTAGCCGTGCCAGGCCATGAGTGAAAAACAACAGCTTTGCACTTTGCAAGCGATTTTGCCGCCGCAAAAATTTTGTGCATAGCCCTGCGCGTGTGAATTATTACCGGCAAGCCATAGCGCAAAGCCGCATCAATATGCGCGGCAAAAAGCTCGTCTTGAAGCGACTCCGTTGCCTTAAAATCCGCATCGAACAAGTCGAAGCCGGTTTCACCCACAGCCGCAAGCCTGCCGGCGGCAGCCAAGCTTTCCAAAACTTCGATTCCGTCCCTTGCAGCCAAAGGAGGCATTCGCAAAGGCATTTGCGGATGAATCGCAAAACAAGGGTAAATGCCGGCAGCGTTATCCGAAAAAGCCTGCCGCGCCAAACCTTCGTTATACGCAAATTCTTCCAGACTGCTCGCGCTAGCCGCACAAAGCACCGACAGTTGCCGCCTTTGCGCTTCGGCCTGCGCGAACAATTCTTTAAGAGCGAAAGGATGACAATGCGCGTCGCATAACATACCGGCACAGCCGCTCTAATTTTCCAGAATAGTGATTTCCACCCTTCGGTTCCTGCGCATCCCTTCTTCTGTAAAATTATCGGCGACAGGCCTTTGCGCACCGTAGCCGCGAATTACAACTCGCTCTTCGCTACGCACATTTCTGGATATTAAAAAGTCGGCAACAGTCCGCGCCCGTTCTACGGAAAGCTGCATTCTGGCCTCCGGCGTGCCAGCCAAAGCCGTATGCCCGGAAACTAATATGTCGCGATCGCTGTGCTGCAAAAGAATCGCAGATATAATATCGAGCTTTTCGTCTTCACCCGGAAGCATTATCGCGCTGTCCGGTTGGAAAATAATATCTTCCATAACGATAACAACACCTTCGTCAACAACCCTTATTTCGACATTCCCAATATTTTGACGCTCAAGCTCCGCCGCAATTTCTTCGGCAATTCTGTCCCGGTCCATTTCCTGTGCGTCGTATACTTCCCCGTGCGATTGCCCGCGAAACTCCACTGTCGCGCCATCCGAAAGCGCAAAAACCATGCGAAACTCCCCTTCGTAAGCTGCAGCCCGGCCTAAAGCATGATCCCAAAAAACAATTTGGTCGGCACCCCCTAGAATGCGCTGCGGCGAAACCCCGTCCCTGCCGCGCACGCCGGCCGGCCTATAATAAATGCGATAACTTACAGAAAATGCGGAATAGTCACGCCCCCTCCATTGCCGGGTTCCCAAGTATTCATAGTGCGCGGTAAACGGTATGCGAAACGGCTCTTCAAAACCAAAGCTGTCGCGGAAATCGTGCATCTCGTGGCCTTCCGCGCTCCATGTGTCGCCAACAGAAAGAGGCCTGTCGGGAAAGACCGGGACATTGCGAACTACCGGCATAAAATACTCAGGGGCGATTGACATAAATCCTAACCTGTCTCTGGTAAAAACAGTTTCATACTCCCTAGCCCACTCAAAACTTCGGCTTGCGACATCTATCGCAGTGGAACGCTCCGAAGTTTGGACAAGCGCCCTGTGCAAAGCCTCGCCGTTATTTTCATCGACAACTTCCACGGCAATGCGGTTTAGAATTTCTGCGGAGTGGCTTAAAATGCGGTTTATATAAACATTTTGAGTTACCACGGAAATTATCCTGTAACGAGAGCCGGCACGATGCCTGTATTCAAAAACATCGCCGTAAAGCGTGTTGGAACTTATGGCAAAGAGCAAAAAAAGAAAGACAAAACGCCAGTTGCCATCTTTTATTGTGTGCAAAATGTTTAATCGACCGCCTTTAGCTTGGCTATTTATTTTTTCCATAGAAAACCTCTCAATTTTATTATCGGCATTTTTGCATATCTGCCGCCGACTATCCGACTAAGGAAGCGCTGATTAGCGTCGAGTTAATCAGCGTTTCCCTAACATTCTCCTTCCGTTAAACATCATCTGAAAGACCGGGAATGTCCGACACACCCCTTGCGCGGAGCATAAGGCGTATCAAACTTAAGGTTTCGCCATAATCGCCGACCAAGGTTCTTTCCAGTATTTTTGCAATATTGTTGTCCGCCCCTTTGACATCGGCCAAGGGAGTAATCGCATCGATTGCCAGCCGTATACCTTTCGCATCCATTGTTTCAATAGCGGCGGCAAGCGCCAAAAGCTCTTCGTTAAGCCTGTCCGTGTTGGAATCTTCGTCCTTGTCGTCTGCGCCTCTATTCAAATCCGCCTTCAAGCGCGAGGCAAACAGGCCAAGTTCGTGGAGAAATATTCCTGTATTGTTTTTTATAAAAGTTGTATCGCCCTTGTTTGCCGCATTTTCCAACTCCTGCGCCGACTGGGAAAGAACGATAGCACCGATAGAAGCGCAAATACCCTTCAAGGCATGGATACGCACAGCATAGTTTTTATAATCGGAGTGTGTCAAAAAGTCCTCTATTTCTTTCGATGTTTTAATCGCATTCCTAAGAAATATGCCAAGGATTTTTTTGTATTTTTCGATTGAACCGCCGGCCGACACAAGCCCTTTTTGAGTATCCAGCCCGTCAATATTTATATCTAAAGAAGCGGCTGCCGGCTGGAAAATAACGTCGCTATTTTTTTCGCTTGCCGCCTGCCGGGAAATTTTTTCCTGCTTGTGGCTGGGAATCCATTTTTCCAAAACATAGCCAAGACGGGCTGTGTCAATAGGTTTTAAGACACAGTCATTAAACCCGCTTTCAAGAAATTGGTTGTCCTCCAGAAAAGACAAGTTAGCTGTCAAGGCGACAATGGGGACATTTTTATACACGCCACCCAAGCCTGAAAACTTTCGTATCCATTTTATTGTTTCAACGCCGTCCATTTCCGGCATCATGTGATCCATAAGTATTAAATCGAATATTTCGTGCTGTATAGCATCAAGGGCTGCGTGTCCGTTAAGGCACAGTTTCAAACGCATCTCATAAGGTTTAAGAAGGCCTTTGGTTACAAAAAGGTTTAATTCTATGTCATCGACTATAAGGACTTTGGCTTGCGGGGCTGTGAAACGCACATTGCTGTAAGCATACCCGTCCTTAAAATATCCGGCTGCATTGTCGGTAAAAACATTCGCAAGGGAAAGAGAGTAAGCGGGCAAGACAAGCCTGTTTTTCTTTTGATCGCTCAAATACTCCCCGACCTCTGGAATTAGCATAACTTTTATGCCTTCTTTGCAACTGTCCCGCACTTCGTCAAAAAGTTCGGCGCGCACAAAGGCTAAAGAAAAATTTCCGCCGGCCAAATGCTCTCTAAAATCTTCGGCGGATAAAGCTAGCGTGCAGGGTACGGCCATGTATTTTAAGTTGCTGGCTATCGATTGTGTCTGTATTTTTCGATTGTCGTAAACCAAGACATTTTCTTGCGAAGATACAGCACCCGAACCTGTATCGACCATTTTTTCCTGCGACAGTATTTTTTGCGGCAGTTCCACGGTGAATATGTTGCCGCAACCGTAATCGGATTGTATGGATATATTGCCGCCCATCGCTTTAACCAATTCGTAAGCGATAGGAACCTCCAGCCCGGTGCCTTCTATGCTGATGCTGTCCAAGTCATTTTCGTCATGTATAAAATTTATGTGTTCGGGGGTTATCCATTTGCCGGTATCTTCTATTTTGAAAAACAGAACAATGTCGGAGTCTGCGTCAGACTCCGTGCCAAGTGGCACGGCACCCGCCGCAGGATCGCGTATCTCGAAATCGATGGAAAATGACACATAACCTTTTTCCGTGCGCTTGGCGGCGTTGCTTAAAAGATTGAGTAAAACCTGCCGGATTCTGGCTTCGTCTCCTAACAGCTTGTTCGGCATATTGCTGTTAAGGTTGACAATAAAATGCACATACGAATCGAGCATCCGGACTTTGATAATGTTTACAACATCGTTTACAAGGGAAGATGCGAAGTATTCTACGGGTGTAATTTTCATTTCGCCGCTTTCTATTTTGGAGAAGTCCAAAATGTCGTTGATTATGGCGATAAGGCTGTGGCTGGAATTTTTTATCAATACAGCCTGTTCCCGTGTTTCCGCGTAGGTGCTTTCCCTAGAGATAAGTTCCGCAATGCCGTTGATTGCGTTCATCGGCGTGCGTATTTCGTGGCTCATCTTTGCCAAAAAAAAGCTTTTGGCGGCAGAGGCATCCACTGCTTTTTTTGTAAGGCTGGAAACGGCACGCATACTTTCTTCGTTCTTTGCGCTCTCCTGCTTCAAAAGCTGATTTTGTTCCAACGACGCATAGCGCATCCGGTTGATAATATAGATGCCTAGCAGCATGAACAAAAAAGTCATAATCAAAATAAGCACCGAGTGTTGCAAGCTTGTTGTTTCAAAATTAACGCCGATTAAAAGGCTCAACAGCGCAAAGGAAAAAACCGATGCCAAGGCACTTGCGATTTTATTTATGTCTATCATGCAAAGTCCTAACACGACCAGCATCGAAAGAAATATGCCGCCTACATACATATATCTTAATTCGCCGGCAGTTACATTTATAATTGCCTGCGCTAACAGGGCGTACCAGACAACGGCGCTTATTAAAATATTCGGGCGGCGCAAAAAATAATCATTTGTTTTTAAGAAGTGTACTGCCAATGTTAGGACAGATAAGCCCAATCGAAGGGGAAGCGCGATGTAAGGATGCGGATGCAGGCTAATATCCAGCGGGATGTACGGGAGCCATACTACCAAGCCAGAATAAATAATGAAAAAATACCGCGCTAAAAAAAAGTTCAACGCGCCATTGTATGTGCTGTCGTCGATTACGGCAGCACTTTTTCGCTCGTAGTCAAGATGTGCTTTTTCCCAGATTTTAGTGAGCGTGCTGCCAATTTTCATATCAAATTTCCACCGCTTTTTAAGTGGCCGCGCCCGGCTTTTCAAAGCCCGCCTTTTCCAGTTCCCCGGAAACTTCAAGAAAGGCCTCCAAAAGGACAGGCTCGAAATGGCTTCCTTTTGCATCGGCCATTATTTCCAAAGCCTTGTTATGTGAATAAGCCTGCCTGTAAGGTCTTTCGCAAACCAGCGCGTCATAAACATCGGCTATCGCCATTATTCGTCCAAGAAGGGGTATATCGCCGCCTTTAAGGGCAGACGGATAACCGGAGCCGTCCCATTTTTCGTGATGGCTTGTCGCCAGAACTTCGGCATACGCGAGCATTTTTCCCCCTTCCATTTTTGGCAACATACTTTTTATAATTGCGCCGCCTATTACCGTGTGTCCCTGCATTATGTCAAATTCCTGCGGGCTTAGTTTGCCGGGCTTTTTTAAGATTGAGCCGTCTATCCACAATTTGCCGATGTCATGCAAGCATACCGATTGAACCGCCGCCTCCAAGTCCATAGCTTCAAGCTCGTCCTTGCAGATTTCACGCTTTTGCATGGCCTCGATTATCAGCTTGAAGCACCGACCTGCCCTTTCCGCATGGGAGACTGCCTGAAGGCTGCGAAACTCTATTAAATCGGCGATTGAGTTCAAAAGGGCATGGTAAAAGCGATTGTTCCCGCCCATTGACGTTTTATCTGCCCCCCCGCTTTCAAGCTGCACCCGCTGTGTCTCCAGCAAAAGATGCATTTCGATGCGTTTCCGCAAGGTTTGCGGCGAAAAAGGCTTCGTTATGTAGTCGGCCGCCCCTTGGGAAAAGCCTATGGCCTCGTTTTCCCAACTGTTGTTGCCGGTTACAAAGATAACTGGAATACGCGCCGTGCGGGGGTTGCTTTTTAGGATTTTTATCGCGCCGTAGCCGCTCATGCCGGGCATTTCCACATCCATTAAAATAATGTCGGGAAGGGCTTTTTCTATGGTTTTGAACATACGCTCGGGCGAATCGAAGGTGATGACATCGTACTGATCATTCAGAGCGTCTCGGACTATGACCAAACTTGTCAGATTGTCGTCAACAAAAAAAACGAGTTTTCTTTCTTTGTCTTGCACAACACACTCCCTTTTGCTTGACGGAACAAAGAGTGGCAAAAAAAGGCCGATTAGTGGACGATACTGGATTTGAACCAGTGACTTCTACCATGTCAAGGTAGCACTCTCCCGCTGAGTTAATCGTCCGTCAATCGGCCTTTTTATGAAGGCACTCACTATATTTTTAATGCAGAACGGGAAAAATGTCAAGTGTTTTTTGGCCGATTGCCAAAAATTTTTGCATTTTAAGCCGTTTTTTTTGCCGCCTTGCGGCGGGGCTACAGATTGAGAACGGTTTCAACGTCAAGGCCGGTAAACTCGCAGACAGTTTCCAAAGGCACACCCTTGGCAAGGGCTTTTCTGGCGGCGATTTCCAGCCCCCTAGCTTCGCCGATTTCAATGCCTTTCTCTAGACCCTCTTCAATCGCTTCTTGGCTCATGCCTTAACTATACCCGCATTGCCCCCCGCCGTCTAGCCCCGGCGTGCCGCGCCCCCGCTAGGCCGCGCTCCGTTGCGGCGTGCCGGGGCATTTCGCTGGGCTTGCCTGGCTAGGTCAGCCGGCAAACTAGGGGCGGATAAACCGGACACCCAGAAAAGCGTTCCGGACGTGCGGGTTGTCGCGGCTACGAGCAGCCGAGCGGGCGAACTGCGCCGAAACGCGGCAGCTACCGCCGCGATGTACGCGGAAAGACCCCGAAGACACGTCTGCCGGGTCGGTCTGCGCCTGGGCCGGATACTTGCCGTACCTGTCCCAGCACCACTCCTGCACGTTCCCGTGCATATCGTATAAGCCCCAGGGGTTGGCCTGCTTCTTGCCGGCCTCGTGCGTCATATTCACGGAGATGGCCTGCTTCTTGCCGGCCTCGTGCTTCCTTGCCACAAAGAACCCGCCCCCGATGCGCGACTCCCGCATCACACTCTTGGGGTCAGTTCCAAACCAGCCTATGCTCTCAATCGGGTGGTTATCTTGCCAGTCGTTATCCCCGTTGCTAAAGGCTGTTACCGTCCCGGCGCGGGCGGCGTACTCCCACTGCGCCTCCGTCGGTAAACGCCATCCGTCCGAGCCTTCCTTTATTTCAACCGCGTCCCATTTCTCGTCCTTGCGTGCCGGCGCTGTGCCCCAGTCGTCGGGGTTTGTACTGCCGTCTATGCTGTACGCGGGGCTTAAACCTTCCATTATGCTCAGCCGGTTGGCGCACTCTATCGTGTCATACCAGTTTACGTTTTCCACAGGCCGCCTTCCTGGCTTTTTTTCCTCCACCCGCCGCCTTCCTGGCTTTTTTTCCTCTCCCGCCGGGTTTGCGTTAAACACGCTGGGGTTGCTCAGCATTATGCGCGACCACTCTTCCTGCGTTACCGGATAAACGCACATCCAAAAGCCGCTGGAGATCGTTACCCGCCGCTGGGGGCTTTCATTGTTGAACCTGCCTTCTTCAACCTTCGGGCTGCCCATTGTGAAGGTTCCGGCTGGTATCCATGCGGTTTTTATCCCGCTTTTCGACTCCGCCGTTTCCCCGGCTTGCCTGTTCTGTTTCACTGCCTGCTTCGCTTGGGGTGGCGGGGCTTCAGTCGCTTTTGCCGGCGCGGCTTTTGCGCCGTCTGAAGGGCTGGCTTGCTTTTTTTTGTCGGGTTTAAGGTGGCGCAAAGCCGATTTGACTTGCGGTTCGCTTTGCTCGGCATCATCCTCGCCTGCGTCGCTTCTCGCGCCGCTTGCCCCCGGCACGGCTTCTACCTTAGAGCCGCATTCGCCGCAAAATCTTGTGTCGCTCTGTATTTCCGCGTTGCAACTAAAGCATCTCAGATCGGATTTCTCGCCGCACTTTGTGCCGCACATGGGGCAGAATCTAAATTCGTCAGCAAATTCGCTGGAGCATATTTCGCACTTCATACAGGTTATACCCTTCCCCGGCCGGCCTAAGATGCAACGTCCCTTAAAAGGGCTAGATTTTTCAATGCGCCTTCAAAATCGAACAGTTCGATCTGCCTTAACACGATAGCCGCCTGGGGCAGGGCTTTAAGCTGTTTTGCCGCTTCAAGGGAGTCCACGCTGTCTTCTTGCAAAAGCGGCTCCAGATCGGCCAGCACTTTTTCCAGATCGATAGCCTCCGCGCCTTCCCCGGCAATGGAAAGCGGATTTTGCTCGGCGGGAATATTTTCCAATACGGCGGCAAGCTGAGTGTCCAGCGCGTCTAAAAGATCGGCAACCCCTTCTGCCCCGGCAACTTTTGCCCCGGCAGGTTCTGCCGCCTCGCCTTTCTCGAAAATCGTTTCCAGTTTGCTTGCCGTGCTTGCCAGATCGTCCTCTTTAATCGTGCGGGCAAGGCCTTTCAGCGTGTGGGCAAAACGCCTGCAAGAGGCGACATCCCCAGCCTCAAAAGCCGCCCTTATCTCTTTTGCCGCGTTTTTCTGGCTCTTTGCAAACTCCCGGCGTATGGATTTTTCCAAATCCCTCATGCCGTCTTCCGCCTGCTCTTTTTGCGCGGCGTTCCGGCGGGCGGCCTCCACAACTTCGTGCGGCTGCTTGTCGCGTATAAACTTGTTCAAAATTGAGTTCAAATGCGAGGTGTCAATCGGTTTGGAAATAAATCCGTCAAAGCCGTTCTCTATGAAGACCTCCGACTGGCCAATGAGGGCGTTAGCGGTAAGCGCGACAATCGGGTTTTTGTAGCCCCATTCGCGGATCAGCTTTGTGGTTTCTATGCCGTCCATGCCGGGCATCATTTGATCCATAAAAACAATGTCGTAAACATTGCCGCCTTTTATCAAGCCCAACGCCGCATAACCGCTGTCGCAGGTTTCCACTTTAAGGCTGTAAAAGGACATTAGCCCTTTGGCGACAAAAAGATTGGTGTCAACGTCGTCCACAACAAGCACGCTGCCGTAGGGCATGGGGTCGGGCTTGAACATCATGCTTTTGGAGGCAAACCGATTGGCCATTTTGAAGTTTTTAAGATTGTCGATCATATCATCGCCCAAAACATCGTCCGATGCCCTGCTTTGAGGAATTTCCAGCATTGTTGTCGTGCCCACGCCGACGGAGCTTTCAATGTCCATTTTCGCGCCCATAAGCCGCACCAAATTATCGACAATGGCCATGCCAAGCCCGATTCCTTCTATACTCCGGTGTTTGTTTTCGTTAAACCGGGAAAACTCCTTAAAGAGCATTTTTAGGTCTTCTTGGCTCATGCCGCAACCGGTGTCGGCAACCTTGAAGTAGAGCTTTGGCGCATCGCCGTTTTGCCGGAAACTTATCGAAAGCGACACCTTGCCGGAGTCCGTGTATTTGAACGAGTTTGACAAAAGATTGTTCATAACCTGTTTTATGCGAAGCTCGTCGCCCTTCATTATACTGGGAATGCCTGGGTCAATGTCAAGCTCGAACTTGATTTTTTTGCTGCCAATGCGGAATACGTTAAGCTGCACAATGTCGTTGATAAGGCTGGCCATGTCGTAGTCCTCGTGCAGGATTTCCATTTTTTCCGATTCGATTTTTGAAAGATCGAGAATGTCGTTAATAATGCCCAGCAAAATTTGCGAAGAACTGTAAATTTTTGCAAAAGATTCTTCGACAGACATGGGCAGAGAAGGGTTTTGCAGTTGTATTTCCGAAATGCCCAAAACCGCGCTTATCGGGGTTCGTATTTCGTGGCTCATGCGGGCTAAAAACCGGCTCTTGGCCTTGGAGCTTTCTTCGGCGTTTGCCGACCGCTTGGTTTCTTCTATAGCTTTGTGGAAGTCGCGCATATCCGTAGCGTAACTGAAAAGCGCCGGCTTGCCCATAGACTCCCACCGGTGGATTTGAATCTCGGAGGGAATGATATTGCCGTGTTTGTCCTGATGCAGCCAGTTGAATTTTGCATAACCGTCTTTCAGAGCTTTTTGGAGCAGGTGTTTTGCCTTTACCTCGGACAATGTGCCGTCTGGCTGCATTGGCGGGGAAAACTTCATGAAACCTTCTATATATTCCTGTTTGCTGTGCAAACCGTACCTTCTTGCCGCTTCGTCGTTGCAGCCGACAATTTTAAACTTCTCGTCCCAATAGGTGATAACCAGCGGCACTGTGTCCATCATAAATTGCACATAACTGAAGTATTCTTTTTCGGCCTTTACTGCGGCCGCATCCACAACTTTTTCCGCAAGCATATTGATAGAAGTGGCGGCCTTGTGAAAATCGCCTTCAAATTGCGATTCTTGCAACCGGGCGTTGAATTTGCCCGCGCCAATATCGCCGGCAACCTTGATAACCTGCCCGATCATTCCGCTGAAGACGTTGACAACATCGCCCATCATGTTGGAAAGCCGGCTCAATTCGTCTGTGCCGCTGTCTTGCATATCAAGATCAAAGTTGCCGCTCTTTATACGCTGTGCCCTTGTTTCAAACTGCTCCATTCTTTTTTTCAGGTTGTCGATTATAAGCCAAAAAACGGCGAATGTTAAAATGATGACAAAGCCAAATGCGGCGAGATTCGCCCATAAATACTGCGCCTGCCGGCGGTGCAGATTTTCGCTTATGGCGACTATCACCGCCAGATTCATCTCCCTTATTCCCTCTATAAGATTTATGGTGGGGTTTGCGTGATTTGCCAGAACTGCCTCAAATTCGGCATATTGCAATGCGGCGTAGTCGAACCTGTAGTATTCCAGAATGCCGTGTATGCTGGCCAAAACCGCCGCCATCCGGGAAAGCGCCTCTGCCCTTAGCGTCTCGCTCATGAGGGCATCTTCGTTTATGGCGTTAATGTAATCGTTGCCTAACTGCAAAAGCCCGCCAGCCCTTTCGTCTATGTAGATGTGAAGCGCGTTTATGCTTTGCTCGTCGGCGGCGGCCAGCCATTCGGCGTTGTTAAAGGCGTTTACCAGAACGGTAGACAGCGACCGGAAATCCTCCTGCATATTTGTCAAAAGAAGATTGCGCCCTATGACATGGGTTACAAGGTATTCTTGCTGGTCTCTCATGCTTGCCGTAAAGAAAGTAGAGTAAGTCATTATGACTACAAATGACACGATGATGATCGCAAATAAAAGCCGCAGTTTTTTTACAATAGACAGACGATTGATATAGCTTTGCACAGGTTCCTCCGTTTGGCAGCCGGCGCTTTCTGCAACAAACCGCCGCCAATTGAAGTGTAACCTATTGCGGGCAAAATTTCAAGCGTCCGGGGTGGAAGGACGCAACTTTTCTCGAAAATTTTCACACAAGGCAACCTCCAAAAATCCCATCTGGGTTTTCGGAGGTTGCCTGAAATGAGCAGAATACATCGGACTAACGTCCGCGGGAAACGCTGATTAGGGAACCACTGATTAACTCGACGCTAATCAGTGGTTCCCCCTGCATTTGCTCATTTCATTGCGCAAAATGCGGGTAAGAACGATGATTAAATC
>WRKI01000268.1 GCA_009778155.1 Spirochaetota bacterium | reverse complement strand
CCTCGTGCGACCTTGCCGCCTCGATAATCTGCGCCGCACGCGCCGGGTCGGCGGCCTCGCCAATCAGCTTGGTTACAGTGTCCTTGGCCACGGAAAACCCCGTGTACAAAATAATCAGCGAAATGCCCGCGCCGACATAGCCGTCGATAATAATCCCGGTCAAGTGGGTGCCCAACATTATATGCCTGCGTAGAGTGGAGGGGATGGCTTTACCTGACCGTGGCGCGCAGCATTGCAGCGAAGAGTTCCGGAGAACGCTTGTCATGCTCTGCCCTGCGACGCGGCAGAGCATGAGCCGCAAAAGGGAACTGCTGGGACAACGCCTGCGCGGAGAGTTTCTTCGCGACGTTGAAAGCGGGCGCGGCAAAAGCCGTATAAAAACGACGGTGTTTGAATACATAGAAGTATATTGCAACAGGCGCCGCAGGCATTCGGCGCTCGGGTATGCTATACCGGCAACATTGGCAGACAACATTGCGACTTAACTTGCTGTCCGAAAAATCGGAAGAAGCCCATTTTTGGGGTTTCGTATCCGGTGCACACAGGAGATAAATGCCGCAAAGCATGGGAAGCAAAAAAAATGCTAATTTTTACCGGGAAATCTCTTGACAACTGCTTAAAATGCCATTATACTTAATGGTATATGGTTGGGGAAGCTTTCAACCATATATACAGCAATTCTACATTTACTTTTTCCAACTCAAAATTTTTCTTGAATTTCTTACGCAGAGACGAAAAAAACGCAAAGAGTGGGCGTACTTAGCAAATTCTTCGCATCTCCACCGTTGAAAAATAGGGTAATAAGTCAATTGTTTGCCAAGATGCAATGGCATTTGCCAGCGTTAAGGTATACTCTTACGCTAAAGATATACTTTTGTGGCTTTGTTTGGTGAATTTTGCTTGCAAACTGTGTCAAAAAATGATTTTTGATTGAAAAAACAAGGAAAATCAATGATTTGTTCGATTTTTTGCATTGTAATTTTTGCTTCTTGTTAAGAAGCAGTTAAAATTAGGCTCCTTGTTAAGGGGCATATATTTAAGGAGAGATAATATGGCAAAGGCGTATGAATTTGAGTTGGGAAGAGCCGCGTATGTGGTGGTGGTTGAAATGTGCCGGGTCAAGAAAGGCGAAACAGTGCTTATCACTATTGACTCTGCAATGGATTTCAAAATTGCGGAAGAGATCGCAAAAGTTGCACAAGCTGTTGGCGGAAAAGTCATGGTTGCATGGCATACAACTCCAAGCGGTTACGGAGCCGTGGCGGAAAGTTATTTGCCCAAGACTTTGAATGCCTGCATACCTGAAAGCGATGTATGGATCGAGCTTAATGACCAATGGCTACTTTATAACTCGGCATGGGATAAAGCCATGAGTAATGGCAAAACAAGGTATCTTTTCCTTGGGGGCATGGCCGTCGAAAGAATAGTCAGGTGCATAGCCAGACTAGACATAGACCTCCAGGATAAATTCCAGGACAAGGTTGTAGAACTTACAAAAAAAGCAAAAAAAATGAGAATTACAACCACTGCGGGAACAGATGTCAGCTTCGACAATGCGGACAGACCGGTAACTAACGAGTTGCGAGCAGATACACCCGGAGCGCATTTCCTTGTGGGGCAAATTGGCTGGGCTCCGCTTGAAAAAAGCATTAACGGAAAAATAGTATTCGATGGCTCCTTCTCTGGCGGTGGAAAGGCCGATCTTGGTATTTTGGCACACCCTGTCGAACTTATCGTTAAGGAAGGTATTGTTGTCGAAATAAATGGCAAAGGAGAAGCGACAGCGATCAAAAATTGGCTTGAAGGTTTAAATGATCCGGGGATGTACAAGCTTGCGCACGTTTGTTACGGCTTCAATCCCGGAGCAGTGCTTACAGGTCTTTGCACTGAAGACGAGCGTGTTTGGGGCTCTACGGAATGGGGACTAGGTCATCAAGGGCCTATGTTTAAGGGCGCTTTAAAAGAACCGGCTTGTTCCCACGCCGATGGCATCTGTTTAAATTCGACTGTATGGGCAGACGATAAGATGATTACAGAAAACGGCAAGGTCGTACATCCCGAACTTATCGAAATGGCGAAAGCGATGGGTAAGGGCTAAACTCTTTTCCAGAATATTTGGATTTGGAGTTATCAAACACAACGCTGAAAAAAATCAACAATAGGGCAGTAAACCCTATTGTTGATTAGGAGGATTAATAATGTCAACAGAAAATATTGCTTCGAGCCGTGAACAACGTGCAGAACAAAACGACTTTGCAACCGTGAGAATCCCGCCTAACAAGCGGCGCTCGTCCTTTGTTGTTTCTACTATTTTGATTGGCTTTTGTATCGCCATGTCTGGTTTATTTGCTGGAGCTGAATTATCGAGAGGCCTTTCCCCCATGACCGCTATTGGAGCGTCTTTATTGGGCAATCTTATTTTGGTTATTTACGCTGGTCTATGTGGCGTAATCGGAACGCGGGAAGGCGTGTCAACAGCTATGCTTTTACGTCATCCATTTGGCCGAAATGGCTCCAGATTCATATCGGCTATTTTTGCGTTTACCCTCGTAGGCTGGTATTCATGGCAGAGCGGTTTTTTTGGAAATACCATTAATGCCATGTTTCCCGGCGGCGGAGTTATTACTAACCCGCAAGTTGCTGCTGTATGGGGCGGCCTTGCTATGATGATTTCTGCTTATCATGGTATTAAGGGCTTGACGGTTTTAAATATCATTGCTGTTCCCTTGCTACTTATTGCTTCAATTGTAGGTACGATTTTAGCAGTTAACTTAGCGGGGGGCTGGCAAGGCATGATGGAACTTCCCGTCGAAGGCCCAATCGATTTTCAAACTGCTGTCGTAATGGTAGTTGGAGCTTTTGCGGTAGGCGGCGTAATTCAATCAGATATAACCCGCTATTCCAAAACTCCATTTGTATCCATGGTTGCAACAGTTATAGCTTTCATTGGCGCACATTCATTTGTACTTGTAGCGGGTTATTTAATGGGGATGGCAAGCGGTACTACTAATGTAGCTATGGCTATGTTGCAAGTAATTGGCGTATGGTCTCTGCTAGTTTTAATTACAGCTCAATGGACTACCAACGACAATAATCTTTATTCATCCAGCTTGGCTTTGTCTAACATTTTTAAAGTACCCAAAAAGAGAATTGTTTTAGTTTTGGGTACAGTGGCTTCCATTAGCGCGGCTTTTGGCTTGGCAGATATGTTTGTAGGATGGCTTGTGTTTCTTGGCGTTTCAATTCCCCCTGTAGCTGGCATACTTATTGCAGATTATTATTTTATCAGCAAGAGAAAGTATAACTTTGCAGAAGGCACACGTTACGGAAGTGTAAGTATAACCGCATTTTCAAGTTGGCTTATAGCATCTATAGCTGGTTTCAATATCGCATGGGGAATCCAAAGCATTAACGCTGTCGTTATATCTTTTGCCGCTTACCTTGTCATCGATAATCTTTTCAGAAAAATGGGCTGGAAAAGATTTATTGGCAAAGAGCACGTGGAATTGGAAGACGGGAATACGAAGGTTGTTGAGTAGGCGGGACAATGCAGGTTGCCCTAACACAATGGGTAATCTGCATTGTGTAGCCATGCCTGTATAAAAAAAGGAGAAGTTTTAATGCCATTGAAGATTGCTGTTTGTGTAAAATCCGTACCTGACCCGGAACACTATGAAAAAATATCGATTGATCCTGTTACAAAATCGCTTGTCAGAGCGGATATACCATCAGTTATAAATAACGCTGATAAACATTCTCTGGAGCTTGCTTTCTCTATAAAAGAAACGACAGGGGGAGAAATAACCGCTTTCACAATGGGGCCATCCGATGCCAAGGAGCAGCTTTATGAAGCTTTAGCAATGGGGGCTGATAAAGCTGTATTATTGAGTGATGTGAAATTTTCCAAAGCCGACACCCTTGCGACATCCTATACATTAAGCGTATTGTTGAAAAGCCTTGATAATTTTGATCTTGTTTTAGCCGGCAATGAAAGTGATGACGGAGGAACCTCCCATGTGCCGTCCCAGTTGGGCGAATGGCTTGGCTTTCCGCATATCATGGACGTTGTTGCTCTGAATATTGAAGGTGAAAAACACCTTATCGCTCACAAAGAAGTTGAAGGCGGGACTTCTATTTACAGCTTGCTACTGCCTTGCTTGGTTGCGGTAAAAAAGAAAATAAACACCGTGCGTTATACGACTGTAGGCGGTTTGTTCGAAGCTAAATCAAAACCCTTGATTGTGTTAAACGGAGATATGCTTAACTTCAATGAAGAATGTATCGGCTTGAAAGGCTCTCCGACACAACCTGGCGAATTTAAAGCCATTGATCGTAGCAGAAAAGCAGAAGCCATTGAAGGCAGTGATGACACGATAGCTTCTGTTATATTAAGCAAGATTAAAAACGCTCTAACATGAAAACAGAGAGAGGAAATGATTATGAAGCCTGAAAACCATAAAAACATCTGGTTGTTTGCCGAACACAAACACGAAAAGCTAATGCCTGTATTTCAGGAATTATTGACAAAGGCGAAATGTTTGGCAAACGAGATTGAAAACTGCAAACTATGCGCTTTAATTATCGGAAGTTCTCTTGAGAATGTGGTGAAAGAAGCTGAAGAGAGCGGCGCAGATATTGTATATTATGTCGATGATGAAAAGCTCTTAAACTATAATTGCGAAAGTTACACCACTGTACTTGAAGGCATCATAAATGAATATAAGCCCTTGGCATTTCTGTTTGGAGCGACATCAATGGGAGCCGAGCTTGCGCCGTCTTTGTCTGCAAGAGTCAAAACCGGGCTTGCCGCCCACTGCGTGGATATAACAACAGACAAACACGGCACTTTAACCTTTATTGTTCCTGCATTTGGCGGAAAAATAGAATGCGAAATTTTAATACCCAATCACAGGCCACAAATGGCAACGGTACGTCCTGGCATTTTTGAAGCGAACAAGTTGTCCAAGGCAAATAACGTACAAACGTTCAGGCTTGAATGCCCGGTGCTGCCAGAACCACGCATATCTTTCGTATCTTTTATCCCTTCAAAAGACTATACCGTACAAAAGCTGGAAGAATCGGCTTTGGTGATCGGTTGCGGCCGCGGGGTTGGTACAGATAATGATTTTGAAAATCTCAAAAAGCTGGCGAAAAAACTTAATGCCGCAATCGCGTTTACAAGGCCTGCCGTTGATATGGGCTGGGCAAGCGATGAAAGAGAAATGGTTGGCTCAAGCGGAAAGTCTATAAGTCCAACTGTATATTTAGGCTTTGGCATTTCCGGCGCAACACATCATTTATCTGGTATTAATAAAAGCCGCATAATTATTAGTGTGAACAAGAACAAAAAAGCAAAAATGTTCGATGCCTCAGATTATAAAGTCGTTGCCGAATCTAGAGCCGTTATAAACGCGCTACTTAAAGCCCTTTGATTATAGGAGGAAAATATGTGGTATATGACCCTTGAAAGAAAACTGTTGCGAAAAATAGTTAAGGAGTTCGCCGAAAAAGAGATCAGGCCGTTTATCCCGGACTTGGAAAACGATATATATCCTGTAGAAATCATAAAAAAACTGGGGAAGATAGGGGTTCTCGGCCTATGCCATGACAAAAAATTCGGAGGGCATGGCGTTGATTATATAAACTGGTATATTGCCCTTGAGGAAATATCTAAAGTAAGCAGTACGGTTGCTCTTCTTGCCACCCAAACAACACATCTTTGCGCACATTTATCTGGCGATCTCTTTACACCGGCACAGGTAGAAAAATATATTAAACCGGCTGTAAGGGGAGATATTATATTAGGCCAATTTGTAACAGAACATAACGGTTTTGTTTCTGTCTCTGATTTTGAGACTACAGCGGTACGCGATGGGAATGACTGGATCATAAACGGTGGCAAAGTCCTTTCCACTAATGCCGATGTATGCGATTATGCAATGGTTGTTTGCAAAACCAGCGATAATTCAGATGCCGCTTCAATGTACGGAGCTTCTATGTTCATGGTATCAAAAGATAACCCTGGGTTCACTGTTGGCCATATCGAAAATAAATTTGGAATGCGCGGCAGTTCCACCGGCCAGACTTACTTCAATAATTGCCGTGTTTCTAACGATGATTTAATTGGCAAAGTTGATGAGTGCCTAATTTTACTTGGAAACCGCCTTAACGATGGATTAGGTTTGTATGCAGCCTTAGCACTTGGTTCAGCCGAAGCTGTATATGAAAAAACGAGAACATTCTTGTCTGAAAGAATGAGGGCCGGCAAATCTCTATGGGACACACATCAGGTAATAAGAAACCAAATGGCGGAAATGTGGATTCAGATTGAAAACTTGCGTTGTGCGTTATATGGCTATGCTGAAATGCAGAACCAAAATATGAACGTCAGCGGATTAGGCATCGCTTTAAAAGTTGAAGGCGTTAGAATTGCCAAATCAGTTTGCGACACATGCATGACCTTGCATGGCGGGCTTGGCACAGTTAAAGAAGTCGACATTGAAAGATACTATCGAGATGTCAAGATGTTTGACATCACTTGCGGAAGTAATTTTACATTGATAGACACTTTAGCTTCATCTTTATGATACGGGAAAATGCAATACACCCCACCCGCTAAGGCCGCAGACGGTGGGCTGTTTCGACAAGACACTTCAAGTTGTCGCCGGGGATAGATGCCGGCAAGGCGCATTCCGGGGAGATAAGACGGATGCCGCTTTTGATATTCGATTCCACTTCTTCGCGGATCATCGCGGGGTTGCCCTGGCCAAGCGTAACGGGATTGTTAATACAGCCGGTAAAAGTAATTTTGGAACCAGCCTGTTTAACGGCGGCGGCAATGTCGTTTCTGGAATCCATGTGGAAAAGTTTGAAACCAGTCCTTGTAATACAGGAAAGACGATCCATAACATTGCCGCAAATGTGCAAAATAAGCGGGCCGCCGCCCTGCAAAGCAGCCGCAGCTTTTATGTGAACAGGCAAAAGAAAATCCTCGTAAATTTTCGCGCTAACAAGATCGGACGTTACATGATCCGCCCAAGTAATCATGTCTGCGCCGGCATCGAACTGGGCTTTTGCGAACTTTGTAGGAATAACCGAAAGCTCGTTGATCAGACGCTTTGTTTTTTCAGGCTCAAGAATTGTGTCCAATACAAGATTTTCCACACCGTAAAGGTTGTAGGCCAAAGTCCACGGGCCTACAACCTTTCCAATAACAGGAACCCTGCCGCCGTATCTCTTTTTCAAAATTTCGCAGGCCTTTAGCAAACGCTGAAATTCTGTGCGGTGCAAAAAAGAATGCGGCAACTCAAAATCATCAATGCGCTTGATAGGCTTTTTGACAACCACAGGAGTATTGTCAACATCGTTCCAGTTCACCTTAGCGCCCAAAGCCGCAGCTTCCAAGTGAACGGAAAAATACGGAGTTACAGAATCAAAACCGTAATAGTCATGCCCCACTGCCGCAAGGTCTGCCATTTCCATAGCGTTGGTGTGCGCCGAGGGAAAAAACGCCCGCGACCTTTCCATAGCATCGGAAGTGGCAATAGATGTCGGGTTTATCACCGGGTAAACATCGAAACCGTTACCCGCAATAGCCGCCGCAACCCTTTCGGCAGGGGTCATCTTCATTTTGTCCCCGTCCCCGTCATGTTACAGCACTGCCGCTCAGGACAAAATACGGCCGAACAACGCGCCAGACGGATAAACGCCCTTTTTCCCCAAATATTCCTCCATCCTGATCGTCTCGTTCCACTTCGCACCACGCTCGCTACGCGCAATAGAGCCAACTTTAAGCTGCCCTGCGTTAGTCGCAATTGCAATGTGAACGATGACCGCATCCTCGGTTTCGCCGGAGCGCGCGGAAATAACCGGCAGGTAGCCGGCATTTTTTGTAAACTCGGCAGCGTCTAAAGTTTCCGTTATGCTACCGATCTGGTTTGTTTTTATTAACACGGAATTATACACACCGCGCGTAACGCCCTCGCGAATGCGCTCAATGTTAGTTGTAAAAAGATCGTCGCCTATAAGCTGCACTTTTTTGCCTAGTTTTTTTGTAAGGAGAGCGGAACCTTCCCAGTCATGTTCGGAACAGCCGTCTTCTATAGAGATAATAGGATATTTTTCTACCCACTCGCAAAGCAAGTCTGTAAAACCGCCGGCGGAGAATTCCCTGTTTTCCAACTTGAAGGTGTAGATGCGATTGTCGCTATTGTAAAATTCGCTGGAGGCAATGTCAAGCGCAATGGCAATGTCTTTTTTAGGTTCGTAACCTGCGGTTTTTATCCCTTCGGTTATAAGGCTTAACCCTTCCTCGTTGCTCTTAAAATCCGTCGGCCAAAACCCGCCCTCATCCGCCACGGACAGGGGCTTGCCGGCTTTGGCAAAAACTTTTTTCATGGCGTGATACACATTCGCCACCATTTCCAGCCCTTGCGAAAATGTCGCCGCGCTCATGGGAATTACAAGATAGTCCTGAACATCCACGGAATTTAATGCGTGTGCGCCGCCGCCTATAATCTGAATCATGGGAACGGGAAGGGTCTTGGCGTTGACGCCCCCCAGGTGGGCAAACAGGGGAAGCCCCCGGGCTTTTGCCCCGGCATAAGCTATGGCAATGGAGCAACCCAGTATGGCGTTTGCACCTAACCTGCTTTTGTCCGGCGTACCGTCCAGGGCGATCATCGCGGCATCCAGCCCGGCTTGATCGGTTGGGTCTTTTCCCAAAAGCGCGGGTTTGATTGTTTTTTCAATGTTGGCAAGCGCTTTTTTCACCCCCTTGCCGTTAAAGTACGCAGGATCGCCATCCCGCAACTCCAACGCCTCGTAAGCCCCCGTGGAAGCGCCAGAGGGAACCATTCCCCGGCCGCGAATTCCGTTTTCAAGAATCACGTCAACTTCTACCGTGGGGTTTGCCCGCGAGTCGAAAACTTGCCGGGGTATCACATCTTTTATCGCAAATTGCATCAATTTTTCTCCTTTTGCGAGAGATCGGAAAGAAACAGCGGCAGCATTTCTTTGTAACTGTCAATCCCCTGCCGGGGAATCCTGTAGGCCATAGCCCGTACAAGCTCTTTGTCTGTTTCAAGCGTCAGGTATTCTACCGGCGACTTGCCGTCCACACGGGCTAGCATTAACAGCGACAAAAGACGGACAAAACTTTTTTCCAGTTCCTTGGCCGGCAGGCACTTTATGGTAGAAAAATAAATGTCAAGCGCATAGTTTAGCATGGAAATATATGCCCCGGCCCACTGCTTGTTTTTTACCGCTTTTAAGATCAAGTGGTTGGAAACAAAGGCAATGTCGAAAGACGGATGCCCGTAATGCGCAACCTCGTAGTCCAAAATGCTGGGATTGCGCCCCACAACCATAATGTTCTTGGGGCTGAAATCCCCGTGGACAAGCGTAACGGCGCTGCCCATAAGCTCGTCGATAACGGGTTTTGCAAAGTCTTTAAGCTCCGTATGCTTTCCCACGGTAAACTCGATGTAAGGTGAAATGCGAAGCTCGTAGAATATGTTTTTGTCGGCAAAACGCGCCGCCGTTTCCTTGTCGCCGGCGCAGCCGTTGTGAACCAGCGCGAGCGTACGAATCGTTTTTTCCGCAACGGAAAAATCCACAAGCCCGCTTAAAAGGTCTGCCTTCCACATGGAGCAATTTTCCGGAACCGCTTCCCGGCCGTAAATGTAATTTTCCTCGTCGTAGAAGTACACCTCCGGCGCGCAGTCTGGCGCAAGACGGTGGTACACGGCGTTGCTGTAATACTCGATCCCCATGCGGTTTGGGTCGCACAGCCATTCCTCCGCGACTTTTAGCTTGGAAAGCCCCTGCTTTATGATCAGCGGTTTTTCCCCGGCATACACAAAGGCGACAGTGCATGAAACGCCGCCTTCGCAGTATTTTAGAGTGTAGCCATCCGCCTTTTTTATAACGCCCCTCTGCAAGAGATAGGCTTCCAGATTTTCCTTGATCGCAATATCGATCATTTTACCCCCTTTGTCAGCTTACAAAAAGCGACAAAACTAAAATAGCCGCAAATGCAATTGCGCCCATTACGAAAGTTGTCGCTGTAACAGCAACATACCCTTTCTTTATATCATATCCGGCAAGATTTGTAACTACCCAAAAGTAAGAACCTTGGGGGAAAACGCCTGTAAAAGAACCGCCGGCAATGGCTATGACGGCAAGTTCGGGGCTTATGCCCAGAGACGGCAGAAGCGGGAGTATGATTGCCGCAGTGGTAGTTAGAGCGACAGTGGCCGATCCTTGCGCGATTAAAACAATGGAAGAAATCGCAAAGGGCAAAACCACGGACGGCAGGTTCAGCAAAAGAAAGCCTTCTGCCATTACGTTTCCCACGCCCGTAATTTGAAGCACCCTGCCGAAGGAGCCTGCGATGCCTGTTATCAGTATAATTTCCGCGCTGCCTTTCATCGCTTTTGACACCCAGCTTTCGCTTACTTCCTTGCTCATTTTTGCCGGAAGCAGGAAGGCGGAAAAAACGCCGATCAGCAAAGCGATGTAAGGCGTGCCAACAAAATCGATCGCGCCAAACCAAAGCGCTTCTCTTTGCCCGGCGGTTGCATAAAGCATCGCGAAAGATCGTATCATTATAAGAACGATAGGCAGGACGATGGGAAAGTACGACATGGCCGTCGATGGCGCTTTGGCCGCTCTTTCGTTAAATTTCTGTACATCCGCTTCGGAGACTTCGTCGGTTTCGGCAATTTCCGGGTATCGTCTTCGCAGAAAGTTGGAGTTGCACCAAAAGTAAATGCCGATCAGCACTGGTATCGAAATGATTAGCCCGTAAAGCATGACGATGCCGACATCCGCGCCCAGAATGCCGGCGGCGGCGATAGGCCCCGGGGTGGGGGGCATTAGCGAGTGCGTTAGCAGAAGGCCTGCCATAAGAGCGGACACCAAACACATATAGGGAATCTTCCCCGCCTTGGACAATGTTTTGATAACCGGGTTTAGGATAACAAAGCCGGCATCGCAAAAAACCGGTATCGAGACGACACTCCCCGTGGCCGCTGTGGCAAGGGTTGCCCGTTTTGCGCCGACAAGTTTTAGAATCGACGCGCCGATTTTTTGCGCCGCGCCGGTTTCCTCCAAGATTTGCCCAATGATAACGCCGCAGACTATAACAATCCCAATGTGTTGCATAATTGCGCCGAAACCTGCGGCCACATTCATTGCCAAGTAGCCCAAGGGCAGCCCCGATGCTACTCCCAACACAAGGGAAACCGTCAATAGAGAGAGAAATGCGTGCAACTTTACCTTCGATATTAATACCAAAAGCAGAACCACGCTGGAAACGAGTAAAAATACTTGAAACATACTTCCTCCTTGAACCAAGATAATTCATTATAGGCAGGCGGTTCCCCCTGCGTCAACAAAAAAAACATGGAGAATACACACAAAATATCTTGAAAAAATCGAAAATCTGTGCATAATGTACATATGGTGTTCAGCCGGGTGCACTTTTAAAGGGGGATATGTGAATTATGCTGTTGAACTTTGAGTTTTTGGATTATATCATCGTCAAACATACGAGCGGAGATTTGATCATCCATATTACAAACGAGGAAGCCCAAATTCTCGCTTCTACTGACATAAAACGGCGCGGCACGAAGAGCAGCACCGCGCAGTACATACTCCAAGTTATGCAGCCGGCTACCATTGGGAGCCTTGCGCAGGAAGCGGGCTTTAGGGTGGCTTACGGCGCGCCGCTTTATTCTAACAAGGAATTGTGCGGCAGTGTAATCGTTCACGGGGCAAAGGATGCGGCTTTCCGGCAGGGGGAGCTGATTCGCGTGTCGATTGAATCCGCCTTGGACTATGCGCTTTATTCACAAAACAGGGAACAGCCGGCAGACCCTATCGCTTCCATTGCCAGGCTTCTTTTGCAAGACAAGCCCGACACTGGAAAACTGCTTTCCATGATGAACAGCCAAGAGCTTGATCCTTCCCTGTTGCGAACAGTAATTTGCATCTCGCTGAAGTTTCACCAGACGAGCTATTTTAACATCAATTTGAATTTGGGCTACCAGTCGAGCATAGAGCGGCTTCGTGCGGAGGCCGTTACGCGATTAAAAACAGGCCGCTATTTAAATTCGCAGGACATGGTGTACTTGTACAACGAAAACACAATCGCCATTATCAAATCTTTTATTCCCGCATCGGATCATACCCGCGTGTACCCGGCGCTGGATAACATTTGCCAAGATTTAGAAAAAACATTGAACGAGTTCAGCGCGTTTTCTTTCGGCATCGCTTACGGTAATTTATCCTACGGGATCGCCGAACTGAACAAAAGCCTGAACGAGGCACTGGGGATAATAAGCATTGGGCAACGCGCAAGGCCGAATGAGCGACGCTTTGTTTTGGAACACATACTTTTTGACAATGTGTGCCATTATCTTTACCCGCAAATAATCAGCAAAATTATTGAGCCGGCAATAGCAAAGCTGGCCAAAAAAGACGGCAGCATTCCAGAGGAGCTTATCAGTTGCGCCGAAGACTTTGTGGATAACTGCATGAGTTTTTCCAAAACATCGAACAATCATTTAATTCACCGCAATACGATAAGCACAAGGCTTGAAAAGATAAAGTCGCTAACAGGGCTTGATCCGGCAAACAATTTCCGCGATGCCTTTATCGTAAAAATGCTTGCGACATATATCCGGCAACACGATCTTTGGAAGCCATGAAAACCGAAAGGCGGTTTTTAGGGGTTTTCGCAATCAAAAACAAATTTGATGCTTTCATTGATTTTTGCAATATAGCTTTTGGGTAGCATTGACACTTGCTCGGTAATTCGTGATTTGTCTAAGGTCATTATTTGCGAAAAATTGATTACCGATGCCTTGTCCAAACCGGAAACTGCTTTTTCCAATTCGATATTAGCAGGAAGCCGGGCAAGCTTCACATTGGAAGTGATGATCGCGCAGATAACTGTTTTTATGGCACTGCGGTTGAAAACGTCATTTTGTATAATAGAGTTGTTCGGAAACTTCAGTTTCAGAACAACTTCTGCTTAAAAAAGCACTTTTTTGGGGCTTTTGCCCCAAAAAATGCGAGACTTGTTCGAG
>WRKI01000267.1 GCA_009778155.1 Spirochaetota bacterium | reverse complement strand
ACCTTCGTCATTTTATCACAGGGGGGCTTTTTATCATGTGTACCGCTTCCGCTATTCTATTCTCCCGCGCATAGCGCGGGGCTTAATCTGGAGTTAATCAGTGTTTCCCTAACCAGCCGGGCCGGAGGTTTCCGGCGGGACGTGGCCGCGCAATTTTTTCATCTCTTTGGAGATTAAAAACCAGGCGAGAACCAGGGCAAAAGCATCGGCGACAGGCACGGCGGCAAGAACACCCCACAGGCCGAAAAGCCTTCCAAAGATAAGCATACAGGGAATAAGGATTATGCACTGCCGCAGCATCGACATGAAAATCGACAACTTCGGGCGGCCTGTAACCGTGAAAAAAATCATCGATAAAATGTAAAAACCGGCAGACGGCAGCAAAATCGACATCGTCCGCATCGCCCGCGGGGTAAAATACATAAGCTCCGCGCTTGCATCCGGCGCAAATAACAGGACAATCTGGACAGAGAAAAGCTGCAGCGCGATAAAACCGGCAAAACAAATTCCCGTAGCGACACCAATGGCGCGAATGTAAATACTAAAAACCCGCCTGTAGTTCTTCGCGCCGTAATTGAAACCAATCAAAGGCTGCGCCCCCTGGCTTATCCCGAAGACGGGCATCATTATAAGCATCATCATGGCGAAGTAAATGTTAATCCCGGCCAGCGCAATATCGCCGCCGTTAGGCACACCCAGAGCCACAGCCCCGTACCAGCCCATGCTTTGATTAAAAAGAAACTGCACCGCAGACATCGCAAACTGAATCAAAAATTGCGCGGAACCAAAGGCCATAATTTGCCGGACAATAGCGCGGGAAGGAGCGAAAGCCTGCAAATTCAGCCGGACAACAGGCTTTTTGCCGCGTATAAAATTGAAAATCCAAGCCGCCGAAACAAGCTGCGAGACAACCGTAGCCCAAGCCGCCCCTTGGACCCCCCAATCGAAGGCCAAAACAAAAAGCGCACTCAAAATAATGTTAAGAATCGCCCCGATTAAAAGACAGGCCATAGTAATTTTTGGAAAACCCTGGGCGCGGGTGCAATGCGCAAGACCAAAACCCAAAAGCCCGAAAACAGAGCCAAAAAGCGTAATGCGAAAATACTCCCGGGCAAAGGCAAGAGCCTCGCTACCCTCCTGCGCGCCCAAAAGCCCAAGAAGCGGCTCAAGCAAAAGAAGCCCGGACACCATTAAAAAAAGCCCCGCCGCTATCAGCAAAAAAAAACAGTGATTAAGAGCGTTTTCCGCATCCCCGCGCTTGCCCTGGCCAAGACGCATGGAAATCATGTTCGCCGTGCCCATGCCGAAGAGCATAGCCCAAGCCATGCCTATCGTCATAAGAGGCATGACAAGCCCCACGCCGCCCATAGCGATTTCCCCCACAGCCCGCCCTATGAAGATTCTGTCGATCACATTGTAAAGAGCGCCGGCAAGCATTCCCGTGATCGCGGGAATGGAAAATTGGAGCAACAATTTTCCGACAGATTCTGTTCCAAGCCGCTCGGCGGCATTGGGCTTGGGGGGATGCATTCTTCCATTATAACACAGACGGCGAAAAAAAGAAACCGGGAAAAAACGCGTTTTTCACGACAAATTCATGAATGCTCGAGCCTTTGAATTTACTCCCATTTTAATCACACGGAGGCACAAAGGCACGAAGGCACAAAGATTCGGGTTAAACTATGATACGCCTGAGTTCTTCTTCTTGCCTCAATTATAGAACAAAAAAACAGTACAAAAGTGGATAAATTAGGAATGAAGCGGAGCTTTCTAAGGAAGCACTGATTAGCGTCGAGTTAATCAGCGTTTCCCTAAACTGTGCCAGAACCTTAGTGCCTTTGTGCCTTGGTGTGAGATACTTCCGAGGTTCGTGTCGTTCATACGTTTGCCGTGCCGCTTTTTCATGCCTGCGGTATGGCGCCCATTCCGAAAAGGGCAAAGTCGTATTTAACCGGGTCGTCGGGGCAAAAAACCTTCAGTTTTTCGGTAAGAAGCATAACCGCCTTTTTGTCGTTAGACCTGCGCTCCAAAAGCCCAAGACTGCGGGCAGTCCTTGAAACATGGACATCCAAGGGAATAAACAAAGAAGCCGGGGAAATGTTTTTCCAAAGCCCCAAGTCCACAGGCCCGCCGCGCACAAGCCAGCGCAAAGCCAAGTTAATCCTTTTGCAGGCCGAACCGCCCTCCCCAGCCCCCGGGTCGGCAATATGCTTGGAATAAAACCCGCCGTTAGCCCTTGCCATTTCGTCGCGGAACAAGGCAATCCCCTGCCAAACGCCCCCGGCCCGTAGAAAAATGTTTTCCAGCGTGCCGTCGTACCTTTTGAAACAGCGATTGAACCCCCGGCAAAAATACTTCAAGTCGCTTTCAAAAAAAGTGCGGTGAATATTCCCCCCCGCCCCCCCCTGAGCCAACTTGCGGTACTTGCCCGATGAAACAAAATCGAAAGGCCGCCCGCCCATAATGGCGAACATTTTTTCTGCGGAACGCAAAATAAGATCGCGCCTGCCCCATGCGATAGCCGCCGCAAGAAAAGCCGCAATTTCGGCATCCTGCCTTTGGGAGAAACGCCGGGGAAACTGCACAGGGTCAAAATCGGCAAAGCCGGCCACGCAGACCTTTTCGTACCAACGCTCAAGCTCCTCTTTCGTTGCCGCCATTGCGCCCGCCACCCCTGCCGCACCTGCCGCACCCCCGCCCGGCACCACTTGAGAAATCATTTTAGCGAGCGGGAATAATTGGGAGCTTCCTGAGTGATCGTAACATCGTGCACATGGCTTTCGCGCAAGCCGGAGCCGGTTATTTTGATAAACTTCCTGTAACTCCTTAACTCTTCGATATTTTTGCAGCCGCAGTAGCCCATCCCCTTGCGCAAACCGGAAGTAAGCTGGTTTAAGTAGGAACGCAATTCGCCCTTGTAAGGAACACGCCCTTCGATACCCTCCGGCACCGGCGCGTCATCCTTGCCAAGCTGGTAACGGTCGCCGCTGCCGTCGGCAATCGCGCCAAGACTGCCCATGCCCCTGTAACTCTTGTAAATCCTGCCGTCGTAGAGAATTTCCCTGCCGGGAGTCTCTTTAAGGCCTGCAAAAAGATTGCCAATCATGACAATACCCGCGCCGGCGGCAATGGCCTTTGTAATGTCCCCCGAAAACTTAATCCCGCCGTCGGCAATGACGGGGATGTTCGATTTTGCCGCTTCTTCGGCGCAATCCAAAACGGCGGTAAACTGAGGCACGCCCACCCCGGAAACAATGCGCGTGGTGCAAATGGAGCCGGGGCCAATGCCCACCTTTACAGCGTCCGCCCCGGCGTCAATCAGCCTTCTCGTTCCCTCTTTGGAAGCCACGTTTCCGCCGATAACGGGAATGCCGAACTCTTTTTTCATATAGAGCAGAGCGTCGATTACATTTTTGGAATCCCCGTGAGCCGTGTCAAGAACGACAAAATCTACCTTTGCCGCCATTAAGAGAGGAAGCCGCACGCTGCAATCCTGCGGGGAGACCGCCGCGCCGACGATGAGCCTGCCCTTTCTGTCAAGCGCGGCCTTGGGGAACCTGTCTTTTTTTTCCATGTCCGTTACGGTGATAAGCCCTGTTAGCCGCTCTTCATCATCTGTTACAAGAAGTTTTTCAATCCTGTGGCTGCCGAACTTTTCCAGAGCCTCGCCCACAGTCGGCTCCCCCCTTAGCGTTACCAGATTTCGGGTCATAACTTCGGAGACCGCAAGAGAGTTGTCGCGGCAGAAGCGCAAGTCTCTGGAAGTGATAATGCCAAGGAGCTTTCCTTCGTCGTTTACAATCGGCATTCCGGAAAAGCCGTGTTTTTCGACAAGTTTTTTAATGTCGGCGATTTTTGCATCCGGGGGGACGGTAACGGGCGTGTCGATAATCCAGTTGAGGTATCGTTTGACATTGGAGACCTGCTCCGCCTGCCTTTTGGGGTTTAGATTCCTGTGGATAACCCCCGCCCCGCCTTCCAGAGCGATGGCGATGGCAAGTTTTTCCTCTGTAACGGTGTCCATTGCGGCGGAAATTACCGGCACGTTAAGTTTGATATGCTCGCAAAGATGGGTTGATATGTCGCAATCCCTGGGCAGGGTATCGGAATACCCCGGCTGCAAAAGAACGTCGTCGTAAGAAAGTCCTTCAATAAACATGGTTGTCATCTTATGGATTATGCCGCAAAGCGAAAAAAAAGTCAAGGAAACGATGATTAAATCCCATCGAGGATGCGGATTAAAATCCGAATCATCGTTCTTACCCGCATTTTGCGCAATGAAATGAGCAAATGCAGGGGGAAACGCTGATTAGCTTCGAGTTAATCAGCGTTTCCTCAATTCTGCGGTTTTGATTTTTTGGGGTAAAAAACTCCGCTTGGGCTACGAACCGGCGGCCTCCGCACCACCGCCCGCACCGCCGCGCTCTTTGGCCGGCAGGTAAAAAACGATGAAAGAAGCGGCCAGGATAAGGGCGGCAACCCAGAAGACCGTCCACAAAGCCAGTATCGCGGCAAAAGAGCCAAGCATGGGGCCTAAGGCGGCCCCGGCAGAGGCCACGGATGTATTGATTCCGAAAACAGTACCCCGCTGATGATTGTCCGAAGAAACGGCAAGCATGGCGTTTATCACCGGCATCGTCCCGCCGATAAAAAACAAGGCAAAGGCGCGGAACAAGGCCAACTGGAAAGTGTTCGTGGCAAAAACTTGGGGAATTGTAAAAGCCGCCCCTGCGGCAAGACAGAAAAGCAGGCTGCGCCTAAAACCTATGCGGTTTGCAAACTTCCCGACCAATACAGCGGCAAGAGCTGCGGAAGCCGCCCCCACCCCCATCACAACCCCGGTGGCCGAGCCTATCATCACAATCTCTTCCCCCGCCCGCTCGGCCAGAGACCTTAAATAAAGAGGAATCATGGGGGCCGTAACCGATATCGCCGCCTGCACCCCCAGTGTTACAATCATCATTTTTACCAATACGGAAGAGCCAGAGATAATCTTAAAGTCGGGCAAAAGACTTAGTTTTTTGGCCTTTCGCTCGGGGGAGGGCTTAAAGTCGTCGTCCTGCACCCATTTAAGAACGATAAGCCCGGCCAGAGTCATAAGCACGGCAGTCCCTATGAAAGCGGCTCTGTAACCGAAAAAGTCGGACACCACCCCGCCGATTAAAGGCCCGATAGAGCCGCCCACAGCAATGCCCGTTTGCAAAAGACCAAGGGTAAAAGCGACATGGCTTGCCGGGGTAATGCTTGCCACAAGCACCGTGGAGGCCGCCACGGTTCCGGTAAGACAGCCTTGCAGCGCCCTTAAAACCAGAAGCTGCCAGGGGGATGTAGTAAGGGACATAAGCCCAATGACGATAGCCCCGCAAAAAGTCGCCCGCAGCAGCATGAGCTTGCGGCTAAAAACATCGGACAGATGCCCCCAAATCGGCGCGAAAATGGCCAAAGTAACCGCCGCGCTTGAGTGGATCAACCCGACCCATGTTTTAAGGCGCAGCGGGTCTGTAATGCCAATGTCTTCTTCCAGAAACAGCGGCAGAATGGGGAAGGAAAAGCTGAAGCCCATAATGGCTAATGTTTGGGCTATTAAAATTGCGGTGCAATTACTTTTCCACGACCTCATTTAGTATTGTATCACAGCGCCGGCTGTCCCGCAAGTTATTTTTTTGCTTTTTCAGCAAAAGCTGCGCTTTGCTATATTGCCATTCCCCCTTGTTTCCGATATTCTAAAGAAACGATGATTAAATCCCATCGAGGATGCGGATTAAAATCCGAATCATCGTTCTTACCCGTATTTTGCGCAATGAAATGAGCAAATACAGAGGGAAACACTGATTAGCTTCGAGTTAATCAGTGGTTCCCTAAGAATAGAGTTGTTCCAAGCCCGGCCGCCGGGTAAACCAAAAGGAGAGTAAAAAGTGCTGATTACACCTGATGAAAAAAAGAAGAGCGAAGCCCACGCGGTGGCATTGAACCACAATCTTTTTATTGTTTGGAACCCCGAATACAATCTGGGCATCCCCATTCTTGACGAGCATCACCGGGGGATCATTACCACGATTAACTCGCTGCACTTTGGAATCCAGCAAAACTACATCAAAAATATGCTCATGCCCATTGTCGATATGATTTACGACTACACGCAGGTTCACTTTCAAACCGAAGAAGACTTTTTCGAAAAAATCGGCTTCCCAGAGGCAAAGCAACACACCGAACTGCACCGCAAGCTGTCGGCCGAACTTTCCAGCATAGGCAGAAAAAGCGTGCTTGACCGGGACTCTTATCACTTTATCGAGTTTCTTAAAAGATGGTGGATCGACCACATTTGCAAGGAAGATTTAGTGCACAAAAATTATCTTTTGAACCACCCGCACATCCACGAACTTCAAGCTAAAGCCGGGCAGACAGGCAAACACTGATCCGCCCCAGCCGGCGGCCGCAAAGCCGCCGCGCACGCTGCCGCGCACGCTGCCGCGCACGCTGTTGCGACGGCGCCGCGACGGCGCAATTTCCTTAGAAGTTTCCTTTCAGCTCGTTAAGCTCGCGCAGACTGCGCAGTTTCCATGTAACCCGTTCTTGAATTTGGCGCACCCTTTCGCGCGTTATGCCTAGAATTTTTCCAGTTTCTTCCAATGTAAGGGGGGTTTGGCCGGTAAGGCCGAAGCGCAACTGGATAATCTTCATTTCGCGCTCGGAAAGCTGGGAAAGAATATCGTCCAGCGTTTCCTGAAGCGTCATGGAAAAAACAATCTCGAAAGGCTCGGACATGGACTCGTCTTTTATAAGGTCTACAAGCCGGGTCATATTTCCGTCATCGACAACAATGTCAAGGCTGGTCGTTTCCTGCGACAGCTTGACAATCTCCTTGACCTTGCTTACCGGCAGCCCAAGATATTCGGACAGCTCCTCCTCGCTTGGGTCGCGCCCTAAATCTTGCGTAAGCTGTTTGGCGACAAAATAGCACTTTTTTATCGTGTTTATCATGTGGATGGGGATTCTGACCACCCGGCCCTTGTCGGCAATGCTCTTGATAATCGCCTGCCTGATCCACCAAGTGCCGTAGGTTGAAAAACGGCAGCCCTTTGTGTAGTCAAAACGCTCCACCGCTTCGATTAAGCCGATGTTGCCTTCGTCAATAATATCCAAGAGCGAAAGCCCACGGTGCTGGTAGCTTTTTGCGATAGAGACAACAAGCCGCAGGTTTGAGTTGATCATCTTGTTTTTGAAAGAAAGAAGCGCGCCTTCCATCGCCCGCTTTTCTTCTTCGTGTTTTTCCGACAGTTCCCCGGCGGCGGCAAGCTCTTCCAGTTCCCTTAACCTTGCCCGGATGTTTACAATGTTTTCTCCGATTTTTTGCTCTTCCTGAAGCGTCAAAAGAGGGAACTTGGCAATTTGCTTTAGATACAAGGCCAAAGGGTCGGATTCCTTGATGTTTTTAAGCCGCTTGGAGCCTTTTGCCGAGGAACTCTTTCGAGTTTTTTTACTGTCTGTTTCAAGCGATTCGTATACCAGCATTTTTGCCATGCAAGCCCTCTCTTTTTTTTTACATAAAATGCCCAAGCCCAAGCTACGCTCTGGGAGCGGTAACAGGGTCAACCGGCCGCCCCCCCCTGTATACAATTAAAAACAGGTTAGGCTGCTGTGAAAGCGTGTCTATCCCCAGCCTTCCCAATTCCT
This sequence comes from Spirochaetota bacterium, assembly GCA_009778155.1. Classification (GTDB taxonomy): domain Bacteria; phylum Spirochaetota; class Spirochaetia; order Treponematales; family Breznakiellaceae; genus WQXQ01. The sequence goes on along the minus strand of WRKI01000267.1, from coordinate 5,401 downwards.
CGCCGGGCGCGACGCGGTCTCCTACCCTTACGGCCAGGCTTTCAAAGCCGCCGTAGACAAACAGGTAACCGCCTGGCGCTTCGATTATTGCCACCCTGCCAAAGCCCCGGTAAGGGCCGGCAGAAATTACAGTGCCGTGCGTCAAGCTTCTGACAGGTTCAAGACGTTCCCCCTGCACGACCACGCCGTGCTGCAAAAGCCCCGTCATGCGGGAAACCGCGTGCGCCCTTACCGGCCAGCTTATGGAAGGGTCTATGGACGCGGGGCTTAACTGCCGGACATTGGCCAGCGGCTGAGTCGCCCTTTCAACGACAGCGGGAACCGTGCTGCCAGGCCTTGCCGGAACCCGTATAACATCGTCCACCCTTATAATGTGGTTTTGGGAAAAGCCGTTCATTTCGAGCAATGACGCAAGGCTGATCCCGTTATTGCGGGCAATGCTGAACAGAGTGTCGTTTCTTACAACCCTGTGCTCCGTAAAAGGTTGTGAACCTGCGGCTGTTGACGATGGAATCAACAGCCGCCTGCCCACCTGCAGAGTGGAGGCATCGGTAATGTTGTTGAAGCGCATAAGTTCATCCGGACTGACATTGTGCAAACGGGCAATACCGAATACCGTTTGGCCCCTTTCTACAACATGAACCAAATTTTGCGCGAAAAGCGACCCGGAGGAGAGGAACGCGACCAAGAATAAAAATATGCCAACGCTTTTTATGTAATTCATGCCTACTCATTATCGGCACACATGGCGGATTTCAACAGGGCTCATTTCTACTGAACGCCGACAGGCTAGCCAGACGGGGGCAAACAGGGTATAATTAGCCATGTCAAAAGCCGATTATTTGGCCGGGAAAAAAACTTCCCCGGCGGAGCTTTCCGCGTGGTGCCAAGCCGCCATGATAAAAAGCGGGGTAAAAGAAGAAGACAGTGCCACAGCCGCCGATGTTTTTGTCAGCGCGGACACCCGCGGCGTTTTCAGCCACGGTAGCCGCCAAATCTTTCCCCTCATGAAAAATGTCAAGGACGGGCGCATCAAGGCCGATGCCGCCCCTAGCGTCCTGCGCGAGAACGCTTCCACGGCGATAATGGACGGGAACTGCGCCATGCCGACAAGTATCGCGGTAAAGGCAATGGATTTTGCCATAGAAAAGGCGCAAAAAACAGGGATGGCATACATCGGTGTAAAAAACTCGAACCATATCGGGGCGCTGGGCTACTATTCGCTTATGGCCGCCGAAAAAGGGCTTATCGGCCTTGCGATGACAAACACAAATCCCTGGATGACCGTCCCCGGCGGCAGTCGCCCGGTAATGGGCACGAACCCGATTGCTTACGCCATCCCCAACGGGAGCGAAAGGCCGATTTTCATGGACATTGCCACAAGCTCGGTGGCCGTAACGCCGATTCTGGCGCTTAAAGCCCAGGGGAAAAAGCTGCCGGAAAAATGGCTCGTAGACGAAAGCGGCCGCCCGACTGACGACCCGTCGGATTTCCCGGAAAAGTCCGCCCTTTTGCCAATGGCCATGCACAAGGGCTACGGGCTTGCCCTTTTTGTGGAAACCCTGTGCGCGGCCTTAACCGGCGCGGCTTTTTTGAGCGGCATTAGCGACTGGCTTTCCGACTCCGCGCCGCCGGCCGGCCAGGGGCAGGCTTTTATCGCCTTGGATGTGGCCGCTCTTATGCCTCGTGAAGAGTTTTTTGCCAGCCTTCGCAAAATGACGGACGAAATTAAAAACGCCCCTAAAGCGGCGGGCGCGGAAAAGATTTTTCTGCCAGGCGACATTGAGCACGAAAAACGCGACAAGGCTTTTGCAGAGGGGCTGTATCTTCCCGACTATGTCTTGGCAAACCTGCTCTCGCTGGCGGAAAGCGTGGGCGATGTAAAAGGGCTGGACTCGCTGTTCGGCTAAAAGTCCCGGGCAGCTGGGAAAGCACTGATTAGCTTGATGATAATCAGTGCTTCCCTAGCAGCTTGTTCAATTTTAGGGAGTCGGGGGGCAGCAGGCGTTTCAGCTCGTCTATGGAAAAGTCCTTCATGTATTTTACGTCGTCCCGTTTTTGCGCGTCTTTTAGCAGGATTTTGTCAATGTAGTCGTCCTTGTAAAAGCAGTCCCAGGGCAGTATGCCGAAAAAGGCTTTCAAAATGTCCGGAAAGTCATACGAGGTGTTTTTGTACATTCCGAAAAGGGAGGATATGTCTTTTTTGAAGTTCGGGGCGTTCTCGTAGGCGATATCTCTGTTGGCGAGAAACTTAAGCCCGTGCCGCTTTAGGGGGTGTCCGTTGATTGTAAAAATGGCAATCGGCCACTTAAAATCCAGCGCGGCATCCGACTTCGCTTTTTCGGCGGCCTCGCCGGCGCTTGCAAACTTGTAATTGAAAAAAGCGAATGTGTATTGGGAGTATCTGAAGCTTTTTGAAAACATATTGCACAGTTGGGCGACCGTCCATACATTGCTATCTAGGCGAATCAAAAAAACATCGCCTTCTTCCATCTCTTGCCTGTTACTCATCCCGGCTCCAATCTTGTCAAATTCGTCTAAATCCGATTTTACAAGGTTTCCGCAAAATATTCTAGCTCAAAAGGCAGCAATTCTCAGGATGACGCACGGCAAGTTTTTCAGCTTAGTATTTCCAACAGTCTTAGCGCCGCCTCTTCTATGTTGTCAAGATAAGCGTCAGCCGATACATCGCTTTTGCCGTACGATGAAACTGTCAAGTACAAAGCGTCGGCTTTCAAACCGTAACCTACGCCAAGGCCGTCCGGTACCACCGGGGGGAAGCCGAAGTAGTCCAAGTAGGGGGCCGTGGAACTGCTTGTGGAAATTTTGTCGTAACGCAGAGCGGCGAAGCCCTCGTCGTCGAACAGAGCCGGCTTGGCCACCCCCTTTGCAGTCCCCGCGTAAATATTGTACATTTCGCGCAAACCCGCCATGTGCCGCTCTGGGCCTAGCCCCTGCTGTCTTATATTTATCCCGGCCGCGTGCGCTTTTTCGGCGGCGCGGAACAAGCCCGACAGCTCTTCCTTGCCGGCCGCCCCTTCGCAAAAGGCCTTTACAAAGTCGGCTGACTCCTGCGTTACCGGGCGCACGCACTCGGTGCGCCCTTGGTAAAAGTTGCGTGTGGAAACCGCTTCGTAAACGGAGCAGGCGCGTTTTGTTTTCTTATAATATGCCGCTTGGAAAAGCAGTTGCGCGAAGGCATCCGGGCTGCACTTTTTCGCCTTGATCGCCTCTCTGGAGGCCGCGCTTATTTTTCTTTGTCGCACGCTTATGCCGCCCATCATCTGCTTGAAGCTCTCTCCCATGTCCCGCAGGCGTTTTTCGGTTTCTGCGCCCAGCTTCCATTCCAAACGCCGGATGTGGGGCGCGCCTTTGCCTGCTGGCAGTTTGCCGGCAAGCGATTTTTCATAAGCGTCATTGATCGTATAAATCCAAATGGCGGCATCGCAGCCGGAGTGCTCGATGTTCACTCCTACTCTGCCCTCCTTGGACGCTATTATCTGCAAGGATTTGTCGAACCAGCGGCCGGCTGGCTCTCCGCCCAACAGCGTGTGGGCGAAGCCTTCCCCGGAGGCCTCGCCATCGTCAAGGCAGACGGCAAAGAGTGTTTTTTCTATGCTTTCGAGGTTCATTCTGTTTATGCTGTTTTCTTGGATTTCGCTTCTTACAGTGGCCGCCTCTTCCCGGCCGCCGGCTGTTATCGCCCCTAGGCACGGCGCGATTCCGGCCGCCCCCGCCAGTTTGCGTATCTGGTCAAGCGTGTCTTGGACGGCGGCGGGGGAAAGCAGGGTGCCTTTTTCATCGATCATTGTCATGACAAACCAGTGTCCCCGGCAGGCGACGGCCACGCTAAAGGGGGCGTCAAGCGGGGGGTTGTACAAGATGTCGCGGGTGCGCCCTGGGATTCTTGTGTAAATCATGTGCTGTAGTGCGTCCATGCTTAAAAAGCCGGTTTTGGTCGGCTCTGGCGCAAGTTGGCCCCGGCGGATGTCATCTATTGTGCCGCAGAGTCCGGCGATTAGGGCGGCTAGGCTCCAGTTTTCCATGTTGAACTCGAAGCTGTAGTTCATGCCCTGGGGCAGGCTGCCTCGGTAGGACAGGTACATATCGTCCCAGATCATTTTAAGCCAGCTTGAGTTAAGCGGTAAGGCGGCGCGGTGCTGTTCGAGCAGTTTTTGGAGCGCGGGGCCTTCCCCCGTTAAAAATCGCTCTAGCGCGGCGCAGGTTTTTTCCCAAACGGGGGTGTCTGCAAGGGGTTTGATGTTTTGTTTTAATAGTTCGCAGGTTTCCGCAAGGTTTGGTACGGGCAGTGCCGGCAGGGAAAGGTCGTTTGTATATACAGCCATGTTTTTCTTCCTTATATGTGTCTATGCGGGCGCGGCTTTGCGCGCTGCATTTTCTTCATTATATCACAGGCGGGCTTGCTGGGCAACATTAAACTTGAAGGTTTCGGCGTTTTCGCCCTCCAAAGGCGGGGCGGGTTCCGTGCGGGGGCGGGTTTGCAAAAAAAATCGAAAAAATAATAAAAAAAATCGAAAAAATAATTTTTTCGCTTGACTTTTTTTTGCGAATTGGCTAGTATTGTATATAGACGAAGATTAGTTATCCCCTGTAGCTCAGTTGGCAGAGCAAGTGGCTGTTAACCACTTGGTCCGTGGTTCGAGTCCACGTGGGGGAGTTTTTTACCCTTCCGCAAGTTGTTGCCCGGCAACGGTTTGCGGAAGGGCCGGGTAAAGCCCGCATCCGGAAATCGGACAAGGTTCGTAGCATTGGCAAAGAATTATTTTTGCCAAAGGAGATGCTATGAGCAGAACGCCCAACCCTTATTCTATATATCGCAGGTCGGACTCGAAAACGTTCCGGTTAACCCTGAGCCACACTTCAGGCCTCCCTCATCAGATGTGCAGCGACTGGTATATGAGGAGCTACAAAGACTTCCCGGACGAGCTTGCCGTATACCGCTACCCCAAAAGCAAGTCGGAGGCGAAAGCGGGAGCGGTTGCCTTAATCGCTTACCTTAAAAAAACAGAGGGAGCCCGGAATCCGAAAACCGCCTGCAGCCGGCCGCTTTTGAAGATTTCGCCAGTGATATGTTCGCGCCGGGAGTGCCGCACCTTGCCCGCTGGGCCGCCAAAGGGCACATCTTAAAACCCAAAACATTAGCCCAGCACCGCCGCTGCCTCGTCAATTACCTTATCCCCGGCTGGGTGCAGCAATTTTTTGTGGGAATGAAGGGAAAAAAGTCGACAGATTGAAGCAACTGCCGTAATGCCTCAAAATAAAATCTAACCGTAAGGATCGGTCGCTTCAAAATAAAAACCTAACCGAAGTCAGACGGCATTGAGGGCTGCAACGGCAAGGGCTTGCACTCCCTCAAGTTGGTTCGTTTTGTTAAGGGCCA
>WRKI01000266.1 GCA_009778155.1 Spirochaetota bacterium | reverse complement strand
AACCGTTTTGTAAGGGTGGCCAGCAATTCTACATTTAACAGAGCAAGGAGGAAAAACCACGGAGGGCTGCCAAGCGTAGCTTGGCAGCCCTCCGTGGTGAAAATTCTTCCTATAATTTCGCTAAACTGAGAATTGCACAGAAACACCCCCTTGACAAAATGCCCAAACTATGGGAAACTTATATTAAGGGGCAGGTAAACGTTTGCCTGCATAACCGGATTGAAGGTAGCAAAGTTTGCCGTTTATCTTTATAGGCAAACGATTGCTGTAATTTTTTGCCGGAGGGCTTTTGAAACAGTACGCCACCTTGAAAGATGTAGCCAAACTCGCTGGAACCACGGCGGCAACCGTCTCGTATGTGCTGAACAAAAAAGAGGGGCGTTACATAAGCGGCGAAACCATGAGCAAGGTGCTAAAGGCCGCCGAAGAGCTTGATTACATAAAATGCGGCGGGGCATCCTCCTTAAAAGGCAAGGCGCGGAAATTGATCTCCATACTGGTTCCGCAGTTTGAAAACCAGTTTTTTACAAGAATAATCGTGGGGGCAGAGAAGGTTTTCGTCAAACACGGTTACGACATCGTTATCTGCAACACCTTTGACAGCCCCCAGCGGGAAAGCGAGGTTATCCGGCGGATGTTGCAGCAGCGGGTGGACGGCATTCTTCTTAGCCCCACGACAGAGGGCTTTAACAACACCGCAGTTTTGCGCAGGCTGGGTGTAAAAATGGTCGCGGTTGACAGGCCCTTGCAAGGGGGAAACAGCGGCGACTTTTACTGGGCTACTACAAACAACTACGAAAGCGGCTACAAGGGCGCATCTTATTTAATGGAAAAAGGCCACCGGAAAATCGCGTACATAGGTTGGGAATCCAACATTGACGACCTTAACAGGCGGCAGCAGGCGGTACTGGATGTGGCGCAAAAATTCGGGATACCGGAAGACGGCATTGTCGTAAAGGTAGGGGAAATCTCTGCCGAAGAAGGCTGGCGGCTGACTGCCAGCGTGTTAGACGAAATGCCTGATGTAAGCGCTTTTTTTTACGGTTTTAACCGGCAGGCATTGGGCGGAATAAAATGCCTGTTAAGCTGCGGCATAGACATACCAAAAGAAAAGTCGGTAATTATTATAGGCAGCCCTGAATGGGCGTTAGGCGGCAGAAATAATTTTACCCATGTGGATATGAGGGAATACGAGCTGGGAGAAAGCGCGGCAAAACTGTTAATGGATTTGCTGCGCAATCCAGATGCGGAATATGAAAAACATATAATTCACAAATGCAGCCTTGTAGAAGGCGACTCTGTGAAAGATTTGAATTGCGAGGTTTTATAAAACCTTGATATTATAAAGGAGGAATGAAACGGTGAAAAAAACAGCAATAGTAACCGGCGGCAGGCGCGGCATAGGCCGGGCAATTGCCGCACGGCTTTCACGCGACGGATTTAACGTAGTCATTAACGGTGTAAGCCCTCCGGGGGATGACCTTTTCGATGACATAAGCGGCGGGGAGTATCTCTATGTGCAGGCCGATGTCAGCGAGAGCGCAGGAAGGCAAAAGCTCGTTGACGAAACATTGAAACGCTTTGGCGCAATCCACCTGCTTGTGAACAATGCCGGCATTGCACCGAAGGTAAGGGCAGACCTTCTTGAGATGAGCGAGGAAAGCTTTGACCATGTCCTTAACGTAAATACAAAAAGTGCCATGTTCATGAGCCAGATAGTCGCAAAACAAATGCTGAGGCAAGACGCGCAAGGGAAAAAGCGGGGGACAATCATCAATATTTCATCGTGTTCGGCGGCGGTCTCTTCGATTAACCGTGGCGAGTACTGCGTTTCAAAGGCTGCCCTTTCGATGCTTACAATGCTTTACGCCGACCGCCTTGCCGCCGAAGGGATTTTTGTCCACGAGATACGTCCGGGAGTAACCGCTACGGATATGACAAGCGGCGTTAAGGAAAAATACGACAAGCTTATAGCGGCGGGAACCTTTCCCATTGCCCGTTGGGGCATACCCGAAGACATTGCCGATGCGGTTTCCGTTTTTGCAGGCGACAACTTTCTTTACACGACAGGCAATTATATTGATGTTGACGGCGGCTTCCACATTAGGCGGCTTTAAAAAAAGGAGACAAATATGCACGAGAAAATTTTTGAAAGTCTGAAAATCAAAAATAAGACAGCCCCCAACCGGCTGCTTGCACAGGCAATGGAAGGCAATGATTGCGAAAACGGCGGACAGCCATCCGAAAGAACAATCGCCCGTTATGCAAAATTCGGCGAAGGCGGCTGGGGGACGATGATTGTCGAAGCCTGTTCGGTTATAGAAACATCCCTTGCCAGAGTCAATGGCATGATCGTAAGCGAGAAAAACCTTGAGCGCATAAAACGCTTAACAGATGCCTTCAAAAAAAATAACAGCGAAGGTTTGCTTTTGTTGCAGCTAACGCACTCGGGGCAGAACAGCGGCTCTTTTTCGGACAATACTACCTTGATGCCGCAAGAGAACAAACGCCTGCTTTCCGGCGATGAAATTGCCAAAATACGCGACAGATTTATCGAAGGGGCACTTCTTGCGGAAAAAGCCGGCATGGACGGCATCGATCTTAAAATGTGCCACGGCTATTTAGGCGGGGAAATGTTGCGTCCTTCCAATTTAAGGGAGGACGGCTGGGGTGGTTCTTTTGAAAATCGCACCCGTTTTTTCAGGGAAGTGGTTCAGGGAGTAAAAAGCGGCATGAAAGGCAGCGGTTTTATTCTGGGTTCCCGGCTTTCAGTTTACGAAGGAATTCGCGGGGGTTGCGGCACGGCCGCCCATGACGAAATTGTCGAAGACCTTGGCCAGATGCACGATATTATAAGGCTTATGGATGATCTTGGAATGGATTATGTCAATGTGTCTGCCGGCATTCCGACCATGACCGGAATAATAACACGCCCTACAGAGCCTTCCAAGTTTTTGGTTCTTCACCACCTGCGTTACACGAAAGGGGTAAAGGATATTGTGCGAAAAGAGGGGCGCAAAATTAAGGTTGTCGGTTCGGCATACAGCACTTACAAGGCGGGGTCTATGGATGTTGCCCAGGAAATGCTTGCAAAGGACTATGTCGATCTTTGCGGCTTTGGCAGGCAGACATTTGCCGATCCCCTTACCCCCAAAAAACTTGCTAAAGGCGAAAGTATAAATTGGTGCGTCCTCTGTTCCGGCTGCACGAAACTTATGATTTCCCAAGTGAACGACGGTTGTATCGTGTACGACGATTATTACAAAGAGATTAACAGGGGGTTAAAATGAGCGGCGAATTTTTAGGGAAAAAAGTTTTTTTCGAGGATGCGGTTTTCGACTGCCTGATTGTCGGAACCGGGGCCGCCGCCTTTAACGCGGCCTTGCACCTTTACGGCAAGGGCCTTACAAACATCGCGCTTGTAACAAACAGCCTTTATGCCGGCACTTCCCGCAACACAGGCTCGGACAAACAAACCTATTACAAAATAGCCTGCGCCGGGGATCAGGCGGACTCCCCCAGGGGCATGGCGCAGACGCTCTTCGGCGGGGCATCAATGGACGGCGACATAGCCCTGTGCGAGGCAAGCCATTCACTGCAAGAATTTTTTCACTTGGTTTCAATCGGCGTGGATTTTCCGCATAACCGTTACGGGGAGTTTGCCGGGTATAAAACCGATCACGATCCCCTGCAAAGGGCTTCTTCAATAGGGCCTTACACGTCAAAAGAAATGACGGAAAAACTCGAAGCCGAAACCCGGCGGCGCAATATCAGCATTATCGACAAATCCAGGGTTGTAAAACTTCTGCTGGATGAAAAAAGCGGCCGCGCGTACGGTCTTTGCGTTCTTGAAAAAGGCGAGTGCTTTCGGGTGTATTTTGCGAAAAACATTATATTCGCCACAGGCGGCAATCCGGGAATGTACCGTAACACAGTTTATCCCCCAAGCCAGTTCGGAGCCTCCGGCATTATGGCGCGGGAAGGCGTGCGTTTTGCCAACATGACAGAATGGCAGTACGGCATAGCATCCGTAAAGTTCCGCTGGAATCTTTCCGGCAGTTATCAGCAGATTATCCCCCGTTATGTGTCAGTCGATAAAAACGGCAACGAAGAGGAATTTCTGTCAAAGTATTTTTCCTCGCCGCAAAACGCGCAAAAGGCGGTATTTCTAAAAGGCTACCAATGGCCATTCGATCCGGGGAAAATTTCCGGCGAAGGCTCCTCCCTTGTTGACATGGCAATTTACATCGAAAAGCACGTCGAAGGCAAGCGCGTCTTTCTTGACTACACGCGAAACCCGCAGGGGCTGGCCTGGGACAAATTGGACGCGACCGCTTACGAATATCTTGCAAAATCCGATGCGCTGGACGCGCTCCCCATTGACAGGCTCAAGAGCCTTAACCCGCTTGCCTACGAGCTTTATTTGACCAACAAAATCGACTTGGCAAAGGAGCCGCTGGAAATTGACGTTGTTCCCCAGCACCACAACGGCGGCGCAGAGATTGACATTTGGTGGGGAACATCCGCCGGACACCTGTTCGCTGTGGGCGAGTGCGCGGGGACACACGGCGTGCACCGGCCGGGCGGCAGCGCCCTCAATTCCGGGCAGGTAGGCGGTTGCCGGGCGGCGGCCCGCATTGCGGCGACAGTAAAAGCCGATGCGTTTTTTACAGCCGGGCAGGCGCGCGCGAAAGCCGAAGCCGCCCTTGAGCTTTTTGCGGGTGAATGCGCCGTTGCCGAAAAGGGCCGGGATGTTTCGGCGGCCTTGGCGGAGCTTCAAGAGATGAACAGCCGTTGCGCCTCTTTTATAAGGCCTGTCGATGCGATAAGCGAGAACATGAAGCTGGTCGAAAACGCCGCCGAAGTTTTCGCAATGCCGGAAGACCTTGCGGATTTTTTCGCGCTAAAGGAAATTCAGATTATGAGCCGCCTAATGTACGCCGCCCTTGACGCATATATCAAAGGCGGCGGCAAAAGCCGGGGGTCGTATTTAATCGTCGATTCGCTTAAAAACATCAAAGATTACCTGAAAGGTGCGGAAATCGACAGCCTTTTTCGGGACAAGGTGCTGACAGCACGCTACACGCCAGAGGCGCGGCAGGTTGAAAGCTCCTTCCGCCCGGTGCGCCCAATCCCGGAAAGCGACACTTGGTTTGAGCAAATTTGGCACGAGTACCGAAGCGGAAAGCTGTACGGGGAAAATTTTTAGAAAAAACGGCGAAAATATGATTTTGCCCGCTTGACAAAACGCTGAAAACCGTGAGATTATTATACTATGAGGATAGGTAAACGTTTGCTTATACGGCTCAGAACAGCCAGATAAGCAGGTGAAGGGGGTAAAGGTTGGTGAAAACGAAAAAGCTCGTAAACAAGCCTGTGTGCTGGTATAGTTTTTCCCCCACCCGCCATCTTCCACCCATTTTAGCCAGTACCAGTATCAGCGCCAGCAAAAAATGTGTCTTTGGCAAGCACTTGCCGGGCAAAGCTGGCGCTTTCGCAAACTTCAAAAAAGGACAATCAAATGAGTAAAAAGCACGGAATAGGAATAATCGGAGCCGGCGCTATCGGGGGCGTCCATGCGGCGGTCATTAACCAGATAGGCAATGCCGAACTTTTGGCGGTCTGCGATACGGAGGCCGGGCGGCCGGCGGCTTTTGCAGAAAAACACGGCGGAAAACCCTTCGACGATTTGGACTCGTTTCTAGCCTGCCCAGGCTTGGAAATCGTCGTTATCGCCACCCCTTCGGGCTTGCATCAGGGGGCGGCAGTGGCGGCGGCAAAGGCCGGCAAGCACCTTATCGTGGAAAAGCCGCTGGAAGTAACCGTGGAAAAATGCAAGGAAATAATCGCCGCGGCCAAACAGAACAATGTCATGCTTTCCGGCATTTTCCAAAACCGCTTTTTTGACGGCAGCATGAAAATACGAAAAGCCGTAGAACAAGGCCGTTTCGGGAAACTTGTCCTTTGCGACGCTTATGTAAAATGGCACAGAAGCCAGGAATACTACGACAGCGCCCCCTGGCGCGGCACAAAAGAAATAGACGGCGGCGGCGCTCTTATGAACCAGTCGATTCATGTCATCGACCTGCTTTTGTGGCTCGGCGGGGATGTAAAAGAAGTTTCAAGCCGGGCGGCCACCGTCGCTCACGAGCGCATAGAGGTCGAAGACCTTTTGGTTTCGACCCTGCTCTTTGAAAACGGCGCGATGGGAACTGTGGAAGCGACCACGGCCGTGTGGCCCGGCTCGCCAAAGCGCATCGAAATACTTGGGACTCGCGGCTCTGTAATAATGGAAGAAGAGAACATCACTCAGTGGAGCTTTATGGACGAGATGCCGGAAGACGAAGAAATCCGCCGGCAGATGGCGGGGGGGCCGGGGGCAGGCGGAGCGTCCGATCCAATGGGGATAAGCACGGCAGGACACAAGCGGCAGATTGAAGATTGCCTCAAGGCTTTGGAAAGCGGTGGCAGGCCGCTGGTTGACGGCGAGGCGGCGGCGAAGGCGGTCGCCTTGGTTAGCGCCATGTACGAAAGCGCGGCTACTGGGAAAGCTGTGCGGCTTTAACCGGCGCTTTAGCGACCGCTAAAATTGCAGCTATAGGCGTTCGGTTTTTGTTTGAAGGCAGGCATTCCCATGTCATGGGATTGCCGAACCTAGAAAGCCGCGCGCCATAGAAATATATTTTACAGGAAGGACAAGATGAAGTTATCGAAAAAGCTCATTTGCGTTATGCTTTGCATGGCGCTTTCGGCGGTTTCTGTTTTTGCGGGCGGGCGCGGCCAGGCGGAGTTTCCAAGCCGGGACGTGGCTGTCGTAGCCCCCTGGGGGGCCGGCGGCGTAACCGACTTGATCGTAAGATCGCTGGCGGAACCGATGCAGGCGGAACTTGGCGTGAATATGCCAATCATCAACATGGGCGGCGCGGGCGGCTCTATCGGGATGCACGACGTGTTTGTTTCGCCAAGAAACGGCTACCGCATACTCGGCACAAGTATGACATCCATAGCGACAGTAAGAGTCATGGGGCTGGCAGACATTGCCCCCGCCCAGTGGCACGCCTGGAACGCGGCCTTTACACCTAACGTTATCGCGGTAAGGGGCGATTCGCCTTTCCAGACCTTGCAGGACCTTATCGACGCTATGGCGGCCAATCCCGGCGCAATACCTATGGGCAGCGCCGGCCCCGGCTCTAGCGGCCATGTGGGCGGCGTAGTGTTTGCCAGCGGCGCGGGCACTACCTTTAACCACATTCCATACGAAGGCGGAAACCCTGCGATTATCGCCACCTTAGGCGGCGAGGTCGAGTTTACAGCCCAGGTTCTTGCGGAACTTATCGACCACCTTCGCTCCGGCGACCTTAGGGCGCTGGCGACATTGGCGACAGAAGATATTACAATAACCGGCGCGGGCGGCCAGAGCATCGTGCTTCCTTCCGTTTTGAATTATCTTCCGAACTTGGCCCCCATGCTTCCCCTTGGCGCTTCTATCGGTTTTTTTGTTCCCCGGGATACCCCGATGGATATTGTCGAAGCCTTAGACAGGGCTTATTTTGCGGCCGTTCAGTCAGCTTCGTTTAGAAGCTTCGCCGACGACAGGGGCGTAGTCGTGGTCGGCCAAACCCGCCAGCAGACCGACGCTTACCTGGTAAGCCATTCAAGCGTGGTCAACTGGGTGTTAGCTGATATGGGGATGGCGGTTGTGCCGCCCGACCAGTTAGGCATTCCGCGTCCTTAAACGGCTGACGGTGTTCCATAACGGGCTTGTTTGGGAACCAGCGTTTGGACTTTGTCCAATTGGAGAAAGTCCAAACAAGTTCCCGGGCAAGTATTTTTAACAGGGCTTGTTCGCGATTGTGAGCAAACCTAACATTGAAGGAGGCTATTTTGGATTCCAGGGGTTCTAGCAAACACGTTGACTTTGTCAGCGCGCTTGTTTTTATGGGGTTGTCGATTTATGTAATTGCCAGCGGGCGCAATTACTACCAATTGATTCAGGTGAGGGGGGACATCCCCTTTTACCAATCGCCCGGTTTTTTTCCGGTTCTTGTCGGCGTTCCCATGTTAATTTGCTCGATAATGCTTTTGGCAAGAAGCCTTAAAAAAAGCGGGCTGGGTGAAAACTTGCAAAACATAAAAGAAGCCGCTATCGCCTTGGTTAAATCGCCGGTTATACATAAAGCTATAGTAGGCTCTGTATGGATGGGGCTTTATATTTTTGTATTGCTGCAATCGCTGGGCTTTGTTGCCGCCTCTTTGTTATTCCTTGTGGTAATAATGACGCTTCTGCAATTTGAAAAACTGCGTGGCTCCACTAAAAAAGGCGTTGTTCTTTTGTTTGCGAAATACATAGGCGTTTCGGTTTGCTCTGTCGGTTTTACTTATGTATTGTTTCAAATAATTTTCAGAGTGCCGTTGCCATAGGCCGGCATAAAATGGAGAAACTTTAAGATGCAATTTTCATACCTAGCAGAAGCTTTTCAAATAGTCTTTGTTCCGGCGCATTTTCTTGCGCTGGCACTGGCAACCTTCGTAGGGGTTGTTGTCGGCATATTGCCGGGGCTTACAGCCACTATGGCCGTAGCTCTTTTAACCGGCCTTACCTTCGGGTTCGGTCCTGTCATTGCCGTTGTCGCGCTAATCGGCGTTTATGAAGGCGCTATATCAGGCGGCGGGCAGGCGGGCATTCTGTTAAACATTCCCGGCACGCCTGCAAGCGCGGCGACCGTCCTTGACGGCTACCCCATGAACAGGCAGGGAAAAGCCGGGCTGGCCATCTTTTTGGCTACAGGGGCTTCAATGTGCGGTACAATACTGGCCGCAATTTTCCTTCTTTTTTTAACCCCGCCGTTAGCCGCAATCGGGCTTTACTTTCAGTCTTACGAATTTTTCTTGCTGGCCCTTTTCGGAATCGTCATCTGCGGAAACCTTGCGTCTAACGGAGATGCCTTAAAAGGCTGGATGGCAGGTTTTTTGGGGTTGTTAATTTCCATGGTGGGGCTTGACCCGATAGCCGCTTTGCCGCGTTTTTCATTTGACAACATTATGATGCGAGGCGGCCTGCCGCTTATCCCGCTAATGATCGCCATTTTCGGCATTCCGGAAATTCTAAAAGTGTTTGGAAAACAAACAGCGCCCGACTCTCAGATAACAAAGTTCAATGTCGGCGAAGGCGTCAAAATACTTGGGAAAAACACGCCGGCTCTTTTGCGGAGCGGCTCCATTGGAACTTTTATGGGAATAATTCCCGGCGTAGGCGAAGACGTTGGCGGCTGGATGTCATACTGGGCTACAAAATCGATAAGCAAAACGAAAGAGCGTTTCGGCAAAGGCGCGCCGGAAGGCGTCATCTCTGTTGAAGCCGGAGCAAACGCTGCAAAAACAGGTGCGCTCATTCCCGTATTGTCGCTGGCAATCCCCGGCAGCACGTCTGCCGCAATCTTGCTTGCCGCATTTTTCATGCACGGCCACAGGCCCGGCCCCCTTTTGATGGGCGAAGACCCCGGCTTTGTGTATCAGATAGCCGTGTATTTTGTCATAGCCGCTATTTTGATGTTTATTTTCGCGATGGGCTTGTCCAGATTTTCGGTGAGGATTTTAAAAGTTGACAAAACGATTTTAATGCCCATAATTTTTACCTTTTGCGCCATTGGCGCGTTTTTGGTACGCTACGTTTTCTTTGACGTAAGGGTAATGTTTCTGGGCGGCTTTATCGGATTTTTGTTGCTGTACGCGCGTTTCCCGGCGGCCCCCTTGCTTTTGGGCATGGTGTTAGGCGACATGGCAGAGGCCAATCTGGTTAGGGGCATGATGTTAAGCGACGGCAGTTTTGAACCTTTCGTTACAAGGCCGATAAGCCTTATTTTTGTCATCGTGATTTCCCTTTTGGTTTTTACGCAGTTGCCATTTTTCGGAAAACTTGTAAACTTGGTTAAAGGAAGAAAGAAAAATCCAGAGGAGGAAAAATAAATGCAGGCAAAACAGGACGGGCAAACCTACGCGCCCAAAGGCAAGGCGCACTCCGTATGCGAGCCGGGGGAATTCCCTGTCGGCGTTATCGGCATGGATCACGGGCATATTTACGGTATGTGCGGCGGGCTTTCAGAAGCCGGCGCGGACATCGCCCTTATCTGGGATAGCGATGCGGCAAAGGCCGCGGCGTTACACGCAAAGTTCCCCAACGCGAAAATAGCAAAAAGCAAAGAGCAGGTTTTGGAAGACCCTTCCATAAAACTTATCGCAACCGCCTCGATCCCGGACCAGCGCGGCGAAGTCGGCATTGCCGCTATGCGCCG
Source organism: Spirochaetota bacterium (assembly GCA_009778155.1). Classification (GTDB taxonomy): domain Bacteria; phylum Spirochaetota; class Spirochaetia; order Treponematales; family Breznakiellaceae; genus WQXQ01. The sequence goes on along the minus strand of WRKI01000266.1, from coordinate 2,564 downwards.
CGGCAAAGACTGTTTCGTTGATAAGCCGCCGCTTGTAAACCACGAGCAGCTCGCCCGGGTGCGCGAAGCGGTAGCTGAAACCGGCAGAAAGTTCGGCGTGTATTACAGCGAGCGCCTTCATGTGGAGGCCGCCGTTCATGCCGGGGAGTTAATCGCCCAAGGGGCTATTGGCAAGGTTATTCAGGTAACGGTGCTTGCCCCGCACAGGCTTAACGCCCCGTCGCGCCCGGCTTGGTTTTGGGACAAAAAGCGTTACGGCGGCATCATTACCGACATTGGCTCGCACCAGATCGAACAAATTTTGTATTTTACCGGAGCTAAAAACGCGAAGGTTACGCAGGCTAGGGTTGCCAATTACGCCAACCAAGGTCATCCCGGTTTTGAAGATTTTGGCGATGCGACTTTGCTTTGCGACAACGGCGCTTGCGGCTACTTCCGGGTTGATTGGTTTACGCCTGCCGGCCTTGGCGCGTGGGGGGACGGCCGGGCTGTCATCATTGGCACGGAGGGCTACATGGAAATCCGCAAGTACATAAACCCCGCGGCCGACGGCGACGGCGATCACATTATCCTTGTGGACGGTCAGGGCGAGCGGCATATCAAAGCGGCCGGCACTTGCGGCTTTCCGTTTTTCGGGCAGTTTATCCGCGACTGTCTTGACGGAACGGATAACGCGATGGGCCAAGAACACGCCTTGTGCGCTATCGAGCTTGCGATTGAAGCTCAGGCGCTGGCGCACAAGTCCGCGCCTGGCGGTTTTTCCGGCTAGAAAGCCCGGCAGGGGCTGTTTTTGAAGGGCAACCTACGGAAGCAGCCCTGCCGGTTGCCGGATTCCCGTAGTTGTTTTGCCCTGCTTTCCCGAACCGGTCTGCCCCCAGACTGCTTTTCCCGCGTGCCCCCTCCAAGCGTAGCTCGCCAGCATCACCGGCGCAGGGGCTTCATGAAGCTGACAAGCGGCTCTTCCCAGGGGCCGGCCGCAGGACGTTGCGCCAGGAAACGCCGGTACAGGCTTAAAATATGGCCAGTAATCTCGGCTTGAACATCGCTGGCAAGCTCCGTGTCAGGTGAAACCGAGGGGTGCGTCTTACAATCGGCGGGAATCGTTAGGTTTTTGTCCGGGGGTGGGGGGGGAGCAAAAAGCTCCGCAAGAAAGGCCTCCGCTTCGCCCTCCGGGAAAAGGGCGGGGTCGAAGCAGTGCATCGCGTAGAGAGAGGCGGCAATGCAGTTCACGCTGTGCTGCTTGACAAAAAGAATCGAGCGGCTAATCGACATCGCCCCCTGCCTTACCTCGATTATTTGCCGCGCAAGATTTTCCTCCTGCCCCAGGGCGCGGGCGATGGCGGCAAAGCTTGCGTAAGAGTTAATCGCTACCATAATATGCAGGCTTGGAATGCACATCAAGTGCGGGTCTAAAAGGTGAATCAGAAAAAAGCGCGGCCTTGCGATGTAAAAAGGGCGCGCGGTCGTAGAAAGGTTGCGTCGGTAAGTGCGGGCGGCGAAGGCGTAGAGCCTGCCGGTGGAAAGCAAAAAGTCCGCAACGGGGGCGTGGGCCAGTCGGCCAAAACGCCGCAGGAAAAAGGCCGCCATGCGTATCCAAAAATTGGAAAAATCCATGTAAACGGCAACCCATGAAGGCGCAAAGGGAATTTTGCCGTCAAGCGGGTGGTCAACGTCGCTTACCGGCACCCCGCGCCCCAAACGCCCCAAAAAAGCGAGGTGCCACTGGCGCAGGAAAAAGTTGAATACAATGGAAGAAACGCACTTGATAAAGGCCGGGCGCAAGGCGGGGACAAAAGCAGTCTTAAAAAATGCGTATAGCGAACTTTCACCGTAAACGCTGTCTTTATAGCCCATCGGTTGATTTTACCGGAAAAACTCCCTCTTGGGAAGCTCGAAAAACTTAGGAAAACGATGATTAAGAGAAACGATGATTAAATCCCATCGAGCCTGCGCAGCGTGAGCCAGGGCCGCGCCAGCTTCAGCCTTGAGTTTTTCCACTTCGAGAAGAAGTAGCCGGGCGGCCGGGGGCTTGCTCGAAAAAGCCCACACGAAGGCGCAAAGACACGGGGGTTAGCCGTGCCTTTGCGAAGCCGCCCCCTGCCGGCAGGCCGTGGCCGGCTTCCCTAGGGGCGCACCAAACGGAAGCCTGTGAAAGCCCAACGATCCATTGGACCGCCGCCATTCCTAGACGCGGAACGGTAGAAGCTGCCGTCAGGAAACCAGCCGTGTTCCCCCAACGCGCCGCGTCCTGCCCGGCTGGGCCAAGTCCCCGACGGAGGCGCGCCTGTGGGATCGGTCTGCGCTATTGAGGGGTATTGCCCCAGCCAGTCCCAAACCCACTCCTTTACGTTCCCGTGCATATCGTGCAAGCCAAAGGGGTTGGCCTGTTTCAAGCCGACCTCCCGCGTGCCCCACTCTCCCCGGTTAAAGTAAAACCAGCCTATGGGGTCAATGGCGAGGTGGTATGTGTGGTCTTGCACCCCGTTGCTAAAGGCCTGGGTTGTCCCGGCGCGGGCGGCGTATTCCCACTGCGCCTCGGTGGGCAGCCGCCAGCCGTCCGCGTC
>WRKI01000265.1 GCA_009778155.1 Spirochaetota bacterium | reverse complement strand
GCTTATGCCGGAGTTCCAGCCGCTGTTGAACTGCCTCGCCTGCGTGTAGTTGAAGCCGAAGGTCTGCCTGAGCCTTTCCACTATGGCCGCCTCGTCGTCGCCCGCTGCTGCCACAGGCCGGCGTAGGCAAGCTGGGTGGATTTCTCGTTTGTGTTTTTCTGCCTTACCGCGTTGAAGATGCTGCCCGCGAGTATTGTGAGGGCTCCTATCGCGGCTCCCTTCGGGCCGCCGGCCATCATCATCGCGCCGCCGGCCAAGTTTGCCATTACGGTTTTAAGGCGCGGGTCGTTGAGCAGCGACTTGGTGTCATTGTTGAAAAGCAGGCTGCTGGCTTTAAGCTGGCTCTGCGCGATGTCAAGCCGTTTTTCAGCAGAAGTTCCCTGAAATCAATTTTCGGCATTGACGGTTAAAGTTGTGATGACAAACTGCTGTCAACCGGCTTGACATTTTCCGGGGGTTCCGCTAGAGTTTTATCGTGGCAGATGATTTTCAGCAAAAAAGCTCCGGGGAGGGGCGGGATACACGACAGTCTACGGCTTGGATCTAGGAGGTTGCAAGAAGTAGCTTCTCATGAAAAATGAAAAAACCAGAAGGCGCGTTTTGTTTTCCGCCTTGTTTATATTCTCGTTGTTTGGCGCACCGGGCGCGGCCGCCTTGCAAGGTTTGCCCGCCCTTGACCTTACCGGGGCGGACTTAAAAATAGAGTTCAGGCTGGAGTACAACCGCACTTTTCTGTTTTGCTTTTCCGAATCCGTGATCGGCGGCCTTACGCTGAACGACCGCTTTCGCTTTGCCGCCGGCTTCGCATCGGGCACATTGGGGGACGAGCCGGAAACAAGACTTTTCGGTGCCGGCTCCGCCAACATCGTTCTTTTTCCGGCAGGCGCATTGAGCTTCGGCTTTGCCTACATTTTTCATGGCATTCCCGGCTTTGAAATGCGCAGCAACTCAATCCGGCCAATGCTCTCTTACACGGGCAGACGCTGGACGGCGGCCCTGGGCATGAACTTGCAGTTTACAAGATTTTTCGGCGAATACCAAGTTTTCGAGCCGGTCTTTGTGTTTTCGGCCAGCGTGGTTCTTTTGCAAAACTACAGGTTTTCGCTAAAAATCCGGGGGGCGAATTACTCCGATTTTGACGCGGGCAACATGGCGAAGTACTCTTTCGCATTGAGCGGGGCTTACCGGCTGAACGAGCGCGTGTCGTTGACAAGCGCGATTGAACTTATGCAAAGCGGCAGCATTGTTTTGGCCGCGACTTTTTACGGCTTTGCTTTTATGGGGGGCGTTAGGTTTTCATGGTAAAGATTTTTCGCACGGCAAGGGCTGCGGCCTTTGCCGCCTGTCTTGTTTTGCTTTCCGCTTGCAGTAACGATCTTCTCGGCCTTTTTAGCGCAAACGATCTGGATGTGCGCCTTGAGGCGCGGGACAGTTTTGTCTTTCTTTCGCACGAAGACCGCAACCCGTCCTTTGGTGATGAGTTTACGTTTATCGCGCTGGCGGACACGCACATTCTTAACGGGAACGCCCACGGTTTCGAGCGTCTTGCCCAGGCGGTAAGCCGGCACAATGCCGACTTTGTGGTTCTCCTTGGGGACATTACCCAGAACGGCGCGCGCGGGGACATACAAAGATTTATCGACATTGCAAACAGCGTGCCTGTGCCGGTTTACCCCGTTATCGGGAACCATGACATTTATTTTAACAATTGGTCTGCTTGGCGGGACATGATAGGCTCGACCCGTTACAGGGTGGATTCCCGGCGTGCGGACGGCAGTATCGCGGCGACTTTTTTCGTGCTGGATTCGGCCAACGCCTTTTTCGGCAGGAGCCAGCTTGACTGGCTGGAAAGAGAGCTTGCAAGCGCCGGCGGGCGGGTTTTTGTTTTTTCGCATATCAATGTTTTTTCCGACAGCGGGATCAGCCATGTCCAGTTTATTGATGCGCGTGAACGGGCGCGGCTTGTTTCGATTTTGCGCGGGCGCAGCCAGATGATGATGTCCGGGCACGCGCACCGGTACTTTGTTACGAATGCTGGCGGAGTGAGTTTTGTAACGCTGGAAGATTTCCGGAGCAACAGAACTTTCGCCGTCGTCTCTGTAACGAACAGCGGAGTAACCCACAGCATCGACAGCTTGTAAGAAGGAGTCTAAGGAAACGCTGATTAACTCGACGCTAATCAGCGTTTCCCAAACCGCCGCCCGCGGGCTTTCCTCGCTGACCGCTAACAAAAGCTGCGTTAATGTGTTATAATGGAAGAAGCGGTTCGTTGGAAAGGCCGCGCATACAACTTGAAAAGGAGCGGCTATGAATGACGCTTTAATGAACACCTACAAAAGACTCCCGGCAACATTTGCCAGAGGGGAAGGCTCTTGGCTTTTCGATACAGACGGAAAGAAATACCTTGACTTTACATCCGGCATCGCTGTCAACTGCCTGGGGCACAACCATCCGACGCTGGTACAGGCCATAAACAGACAGGCCGGGCGACTGCTTCATACCAGCAACTATTTTTTAAGCGACGTCGTGCCGCTTTTTGCCCAAAAACTCGTCGAAGCCTGCGCCAAAGGCGGCATGGAAAAAGTCTTTTTGGCCAACTCCGGCGCAGAGGCCAACGAAGGCGCTTGCAAAATCGCCCGGAAATACTCCCTGCTAAAATACGGCGCAGGCCGCCACACAATCGTAACCTTGCAGGGCAGCTTTCACGGCAGGACAATCACCACGTTAAGCGCAACAGGACAGGAAAAGTTCCATAAAGATTTTGGCCCCTTCACAGAAGGCTTTGTGCACATACCGGGCGGCGACATAAAAAAACTCGATGCCACACTGGACGAAAAAACCGTCGCCGGGCTTTGGATCGAGCCGGTTCAGGGGGAGTCGGGCATAGTCCCGCAAACGGCCGACTTTGTGGAAGCGGCCGCAAAGCTCTGCCGGCAGCGCGACATACTATTGATGGCCGATGAAATACAAAGCGGGCTGGGCAGAACGGGGACATTTCTGGCCATAGAACAATACATGGCAGAGGGAAAGGCGGTTAAAGCCGATATTGTAACATTGGCCAAGGGGATTTCCGGCGGTATCCCTTCCGGGGCGGTGCTGGCCGGGGAAAAGGCCTGCGGGGTCTTCGCACCGGGGGATCACGGCAGCACCTTCGGCGGAAATCCGCTGGCCGCCGCCGCCGGCCTTGTCGTTCTGGACACCGTGGACAAAAGCGACTTTATGGCCGAAATAAAACGCAAGGGCGAAAAAATCATGGCCGGCATACGCGCCTGGGGGCACAGCGGGGTAAAAGAAGTCCGCGGCCGGGGGCTTATGATCGGCATAGACATAGAAAAAGAAGCCTGGCCTGTGTTGGAAGCCGGGCTAGGCGCCGGGCTTTTGATGCTTTCCGGCGGGACTAACACCCTGCGTCTTTTGCCACCTTACACGATAAGCGACGGGGAGATTGAACAGGGGCTTGAAATAATGAGAGGTTTGTTGTAAGGGGAAACGCTGGTTAGCTCGAAGCTAATCAGCGTTTCCTAAGGCGGCATTAGCCGCCGGTTGCTTAATAAGGAGGGCTTCCGCGTGGGTTTTAGTCATGCTTTTGGCGCCGGTTTTGGCGACACTGTTGGTGAGGTTTCGGGGGGCGGGCTTGCAGGTTTGCCGGCAGTCTTTGACGCTCTGCCGACAGCGTATTTGTGCTGGAACGGGGATCAGCAGATAACCGCTTCTAACTTGGCGGCTTGCAAGATGTTTGCGCTTTCCGAAAGCGAGCTTGCGGCGGGCGGGTTTTACAAGAGCTTTCCGGGGACGCAAAATGTTTTGGAGCAAAACCTTGCGGCCGCCTTTGCCGGCGGCGAGTGCCGTCTTGAGCTTGAGCTTTCCGGCGACGGAAAGCCGCCGCGCTATATCGAAATGGAAATGCGGCGCATTCTCAGCGGGAAGGACGCTTTTGTCATAAGTTCGGCTCATGATGTAACGGCTTACAAAAACCCCCCGGCGGCACAGGGCAAAGAAGGCGCTTACAAAATGGCCTTTGAAAAAGCGCCTTTCGCTCTTATCGCCCGCGACGAGAACTTTGGCCTTATCGACTGCAACGAGTGCTGCGCCAAGATTTTCGGCTTCGACACCAAGGCCGCCTTTCTGGAAAAAGCCGTCAATGGGGACATCTTTAAGTTTTTGACCGAGCTTAACGATTTTATGCCGGCCGTCCAGCCTTGCGGCATGGCTTCTTTGGAAAAAATTGTCGGGCAGTTTGAAGTAGCCAAAAAAGAAGGCCGGGTCAGCTTTGAGTGGGATTTTGCCGACGAGCATGGCGGGCCTCTGCCTTGCGAGGTTACTATCGTGTGCGAAAAGCTTGACGGCAAGGATGTCTACATCTCGTACTTCCGCGATCTGCGCAGGGAAAAAGATGCCCAGGCGCGGGAAAAAGAATCGGACATACGCGCCAGGCTGATGTTTGAAAAAGCCCCGCTCGCTGTCATCTTCCGGGACAAGGACGCAAACTTTATCGATTGCAACGAAGAGTGCCTCAAGCTTTTGGGTTACGCTTCCAAGGAGTTTTTGCGGGAAAGGCTGTCCGAAAAAGGCCAGTCCAAGTTTTTGATGGAGCATGACGGCTTTACGCCGGCTCTGCAGCCCTGCGGCACGCCTTCTGCCGAAAAAGTGAAAAAGTACCTTCAGCAAGCCCGTGAGGAAGGCTTTGCCAGCTTTGAGTGGAGCTTTCTTGACGCGCAGGGCGAAGTTCTGCCTTGCAAAAATACGATTGTTCGCATCGATTTTCAGGGCAGCTACGCCTTCGCCTCGTACTTCCGCGATTTGCGCGAGGAAAAAAAGGCGCAGGCGCGGGAAAAAGAAGCGGATGTACGCGCCCGGCTGATGCTCGAAAAAACGCCGCTGGCGGTTACCTTCCGCGACCACGATGCTGTCTTTCAAGACTGCAACGACGAATGTGTCAAAATGTTCGGCTTTAACACCAAGGCCGACTTTGTAAAAAAACTGGAATCCGAAAGCCTCTCAAGGCCTCTGCTGGAGCTGGCCGGTTTTACCCCGCCCTTCCAGCCCTGCGGCACGCCTTCGGCGGTAAAGGCCGCGGCTTTGGTGAACAAGCCCCGGGAAGAAGGTTTTGCAAGGTTCGAGTGGGAGTTTATCGACCAAAAGGGCGAAAGCCTGCCCTGCGAGGTTACGATTGTGCGGGTGGATTTTCACGACGGAACCTGCGCCTTCGCATCGTACTTCCGCGATTTGCGCGAGGAAAAAAAGGCGCAGGCGCGGGAAAAAGAAGCGGATGTACGCGCCAGAATGCTGGCCGAAAAAGCGCCCTTTGCGGTTTTATTCCGCGACAAGGACTTTAACTTTATCGACTGCAACGAAGAATGTGTCAAATTGTTCGGCTTTAACACCAAGGCCGAACTTGAAAAAACAATGACGGCGGCAAAGTCTTCCAAGTTGTTTACCGGCCTTAGCGATTTTACCCCGGCGTTCCAAGCCTGCGGCACGCCCTCCGAGTTAAAGGCCAGGGTAAACTTTGAAAAAGCGGCGGAAGAAGGCTCGGCCAGGCTGGACTGGCTGTACATAGACGCGCATGGCGAAGAAATGCCTTGCGAAGTTACGATTGTGCGCATAGACCTCAACGACGGCAGCCATGCCTTCGCATCGTACTTCCGCGATTTGCGCGAGGAAAAAAAGGCGCAGGCGCGGGAAAAAGAAGCGGATGCACGCGCCAGAATGATGTTTGAAAAAGCGCCGCTGGCCGTTACCTTTAGGGACAAAGATTCGGTCTTTCAAGACTGCAACGATGAATGCGCCAAAATGTTCGGCTTTAAAACCAAGGCCGACTTTGTAAAAACGCTCGAAGCGGAAAGCCTTACAAAACCCTTGCTGGAGATAGCCGCCTTTACGCCGGCCTTCCAGCCTTGCGGCACGCCTTCGGCGGAAAAGGCCGCCGGTTTGGTGCAAAAAGCGCGGGAAAAAGGCTTTGTAAAGTTCGAGTGGGAGTTTCTAGATGCGCACGGCGAGCGTCTGCCTTGCGAGCTTGTAATTGCGGGTGCGGACTTACAGTACGAGCACTCCTTCGTCTCGTATATCCGCGATCTGCGCGAGGAAAAAAAGGCGCAGGCTCTGGTTCAAGAAGCTAACATACGCGCCAAGGTGATGTTCGACAAAGCGCCCTTTGCGGTGAGCTTCCGGGACAAGGACTTTAACTTTATCGACTGCAACGAGGAACGCTACAAGCTCTTCGGCTTTAAAAGCAAGGCCGAGCTTATCGAAAAAATGGAAGAGAATGGCAAGTCCAAGTTTTTCTTGGAAACCAGCAGGTTTACGCCGGAATTTCAGCCCTGCGGCACGCTGTCTTCCGAAAAGGCTAAAGAGCAGATTAAAAAAGTCCAGGAAACGGGCTATGTAAACTTTGAATGGATGTACATTGACGCGCAGGGCAACCCTCTGCCTTGCGAAAATACAATCGTGCGGGTGATTTTTGAGGACAGCTACGGCTTTGCCTCCTATGCCCGCGACTTGCGGGCGGAAAAAAAGGCGCTGGCCGAAATGAAAGAAGCCGATGCCCGCGCCCGGACGATGTTTGACAAAGCGCCGCTTGCGGTAAGCTTCCGGGACAAAGACTTTAACTTTATCGACTGCAACGAGGCGGGGGTAAAGTTCTTCGGTTTTAATAAAAAGGAAGAGCTTGTGGCCGCGCTCAAGGCGGAAGGCTCGTCCAAGTTTTTGATGCAGACGAACAGCTTCACCCCGGCGCTCCAGCCCTGCGGCACTCCCTCGGCGGAAAAGGTGAAGGGGCTTATCCGGCAGGCGCGGGAAGAAGGCTTTTCAAGATCGGAATGGCTCTTCCTCAACCAGCAGGGCGAGTCTTTGCCCAGCGAGCTTACCATTGTGCGGGTAAACCTTAGCGACGGCAGCCATGCCTTTGCCTCCTACGCACGCGATCTGCGCGAGGAAAAAAAGGCGCAGGCAGAAATAAAAGAGGCGGATGCCCGCGCCAGAATGCTTTTTGAAAAAGCGCCGCTGGCTGTGAGTTTCCGGGACAGCGACTACAGCTTCGTGGACTGCAACGAGGAGCTTGTGCGCCTCTTCGGTTTTGGCTCAAAGGCGCAGTTGGTAGAAAAGCTGACAACGGAAAGCGCCTCCAAGTTTTTCCTGGAGCTTGACAGCTTTAGGCCGGAGTTCCAGCCCTGCGGGATGCCCTCTGTCATAAAGGGGGAACAGCACCTTCAAAAAGCCCGGGAAGAAGGCTTTTCAAGAATCGAATGGATGTATCTTGATGCGCACGGCCAGCCTTTGCCTTGCGAAAATACGGTGGTGCGCATAGACCTTCACGACGGCAGCCACGCCTTCGCCTCCTACGCCCGCGATCTGCGCGAGGAAAAAAAAGCGCAGGCCGAAATAAACGCCGCCAACGCCCGCATAAACACGATTTTTGAGATCACCCCGCTGGCGATCAGCACATGGGACGGCAACGAGATTATAGACTGCAACGACGAATGCGTCAGAATCTTCAGGCTCCGGGAAAAAAGCGACTTTATAAACAACTTTTTCCGTTTTTCGCCGGAGCTGCAGCCCTGCGGGAGACCTTCCGTAGAATTGGCGCGGGGGCATATCGAAAAAGCTTACAGCGAAGGGCGCACATCGTTTGAATGGGTGCACCAAGATGCGGACGGCGAGCCTATCCCCTGCATGGTTACCGCGATAAGAATCGAATACGGGGACGGCCACGCCCTTGTCGCATTCAAGCGCGACCTGCGCGAGGAAAAAAATGCACTGGCCAGGCTGAACGCCGCCAACGCCCGGATAAAAACGATTTTTGAAAACACGCCCTTGGCGATCACCACATGGGTTGGCAACGAGGTTGTGGACTGCAACGAGGAGGCCTTGCGCCTGTTCAAACTGCGCGAAAAAAGCGAGCTTACAAACGACTTTTTCAAGTTTTCGCCGGCTCTGCAGCCCTGCGGAACCTCTTCAAAGGAACTGGTCTACGGCCAGATCGATCAAACCCTCGACGAAGGGCGCATTTCCTTTGAGTGGGTGCACCAGGACTCGGAGGGCGAGCTTATCCCCTGCATGGTTACATCGCTAAAGATGGGCTACGGCGATGAGAACACCCTTACGACGGTCGGCTTTACGCGCGACTTGCGGGAGGAAAAAAAGGCGCAGGCGCAGCTTGACATAGCGAACAACAGGATCAAAACGATTTTTGAAAGCACGCCGCTTGCGATAATAACGGCGGTGGACGGCAAAACGGTGGACTGCAACGAGGAAGCCTTGCGCCTGTTCAAAGTCCGGGAAAAAAGCGAATTTATAGAAAAGTTTTTCACGTTTTCGCCGGAGCTTCAGCCCTGCGGAACCCCTTCCAAAGAAATGGTGCACACCCAGCTCGCCCAAACTCTCAAGGAAGGGCACATCTCTTTTGAATGGATGCACCAAGACTCTGCGGGGGAGCTTATCCCCTGTGTCGTCAACCTCATAAAAATAGAACACGGGGACGGCAGGGATGCCGTTGTCGGTTTTACCCGCGATCTTCGCGCCGAAAAAAAGGCGCAGGCGCAGTTGAACCTGGCCAACGCGCGTATCAAAACGATTTTTGAAAACACGCCGCTTGCGATAATTACGTCGGTGGACGGCAAAATGGTGGACTGCAACGAGGAAACTCTGCGTCTGTTCAAAATCCGGGAAAAAAGCGATTTGATTGGCCACTTCACCAAGTTTTCGCCGGAGTTCCAGCCCTGCGGCAATTCCTCGGTAAAATTGATGCGCAGCCAGACGGAGCAGGCCACCCGCGAAGGCAGCATCACCTTTGAATGGATGCACCAAGATTCCGAAGGGGAGCTTATTCCCTGCATCGTTACCGTTATAAAAATGGAATACGGGGACGGCCGCAGCGCCCTTGTCGGCTTTACGCGCGACTTGCGGGCGGAAAAAAGGGCGCAGGCCGAAATCAGCGAAGCGAACATTCGCGCCCGGATGATGTTTGAAAAAGCGCCAATGGCCGTTACATTCCGAGACAGGGATTCCTCTTTTATGGACTGCAACGAGGAGTGTGTCCGGCTCTTCGGCTTAAAAACCAAGGCCGATCTGGTAAGAAAAATAAAAGCGGAAAGCGTGTTCAAGTTTTTTATCGAGCTTGAAAGTTTTTCGCCGCCCGTTCAGCCCTGCGGCACGCCCTCGGCGGAAAAGGCGCAATTGCTCATTCAAAAGGCCCGGGAAGAAGGCTTTGCAAAGTTCGAGTGGCTCTTTTTTAACGAACAGGGCGACCCTCTGCCTTGCGAAAATACCTTTGTGCGCATAAATCTTCACGACGGCAGTTACGCTTTTTCCACCTACATACGCGATCTGCGCGAGGAAAAAAAGGCCGCAGCCCTGGCGGAAGAAGCGAACATTCGCGCCCGGATGATGTTTGAAAAGTCGCCCCTGGGCGTTATTTTTAGCGATGAAAACTTTGACTTTATCGACTGCAACGACGAATGCCTAAAGCTCTTTTCCGTAAAGAGCAAGGGCGACTTCGAGCGTATGCTTAAAACCGAGGGGCGTTCCAAGTTTTTCATAGAGCTTGAAAGCCTCAGCCTGCCGCTGCAACCCTGCGGCCGGGTCTCGTCAATGAAGGCCAGGAGTTACATTCAAAAAGTCCACGAAGAAGGTTTTGCCCGGTTTGAATGGCTCTTTGCCGATCTTCACGGTTTGTATCTGCCTTGCGAAATTACCGTCGTGGGCATAGACCTTCACTCAAGTTATGTCTACGCCACATATATCCGCGACTTGCGCGAGGAAAGAAAGGCGCAGGCGTCTCTGGATGCGGCAAACGCCCGGATCAACACGATTTTTGAAAACACGCCGCTGGCAATCACCACTTGGTTTAACGGCCAAATGATCGAATGCAACGAGGAATGCGCCCGCGTTTTCGGGCTTTCGGACAAAAGCGACTATGTGAAGCATTTTTTCAATTTTTCGCCGGACTTCCAGCCTTGCGGAACGCCTTCCACAGAATTGTCGCAAAGCTACATCGAACAGGCCTACAACGAAGGCCGGGTTACCTTTGAATGGATGCACGTCGGCTTGGACGGCGAGCCTATCCCCTGCGTGATTACCGCGATAAGAATCGAATACGGCGAAGATTACGCGGTGGCCGCCTTCTTGCGCGACCTGCGCGAGGAAAAAAAGGCGGCCGCCCAGCTAGACGCGGCGCGCACGCGCTCCAAGCTGATTTTTGAAAACACGCCTCTGGCCATCTCCTTCTGGAACGAAGAGACGGCCATTATCGACTGCAACGAGGAATGCGCCCGGCTTTTCGGCATTGCAAACAAAAACGACTTTATCGAGCGTTTTGCCGATTTTTCGCCGCCGGTGCAGGCCAACGGCAAGCCCTCCGTGGAATTGGCGGGCGTGTACATAAAAAAAGCCTTCGCGGAAGGCGAGGTCAGCTTCGACTGGATGCACAAGAATTCCCGGGGCGAGCCTATTCCCTGCTCGATTAAGGCGATACGAATCGAGTACGGCGACAGTTATGCGGTGGCCGCCTTTGTCCGCGATCTAAGCGAGGAAATAAAAGCGGCCGCTCAAATTGACGCGGCACGCACGCGCTCCAAGCTGGTTTTTGAAAACACGCCCCTGGCCATCTCCTTTTGGGACGAAAGCAATACGATTATCGACTGCAACGAGGAATGCGCCCGGCTTTTCGGCATTGTCGATAAAACCGACTTTATCCGCCGCTTTGCCGAATTTTCGCCGCCCACCCAGCCGGGGGGGCAGGCATCGGCGGACTTGGTGCGCCACTACATAAAAAAAGCCCACGAAGAAGGCAAGATCAACTTTGACTGGCTGCACGTTGACTCCAAGGGCGAGCTTATGCCCTGCGAGATCAAGGCGATACGAATCGAATACGGCGGCAGTTACGCGGTGGCCGTCTTTGTCCGCGACCTGCGCGAAGAATTGCGGGCGGCTTCTCTGTTAAGCGATGCGCGTGTGCGCGCTCAAATCATCTTTGAAAAAGCGCCCTTGGCTATCACCTTCTGGAATGAGCGTTTTGAGCTTATCGACTGCAACGACGAATGCGCCCTTCTGTTCGGCACGGATGACAAAAGCGCGTACATGAGGAACCCGGCAAGGTTTTCGCCGGAGCTTCAGCCCTGCGGCACGCCTTCCAAGCATAAAATCCGCGATATGCTGCAAAAAGCCTTGGACGACGGAATGGTCATTTTTAGCTGGACTCACCTTGACATACACGGCGAGCCGCTTCTTACCGAAATTACCTTTGTGCGCATAGACTTTCACGACAGCCATGCGGTGGTCGGCTACTTCTTCGACTTGCGCGACTCGCTTGCCGCCCAAGAAGCGATACGCGAATCAAACGAGCGTGTCCAGCTTCTGTTGGACTCCACGCCTGTGGCTTCTTTTTTGATCGGCAAGGATTTTAAGGCCATCGACTGCAACATGGAGGCGGTAAATCTTTTCGAGCTTGCCGGCAAAGAAGAATGCATAGCCAGTTTTTCGTACATTTTTGGCAACGACGAGATCAGCAAAGAGTTAGGTGAAAGCAACATCGAATCCTTCTTCAACGCGGCGATCGAACAGGGGCACTTTAAGACGGAGTGGGCATTGCGCCTTCCTGAGCATCACGCCGACGCTTACCGGCAAAGCACGCTTCCCTGCGAGATCACCTTCGTGCGTCTCATTCACAAGGACGACTTTGTAGTGGCGGTGTACATCTTCGATTTGCGCGTAATACAGCAAGTCGTGGACAACATACACAGGCTGGAAGTGGCCGAAGAAAACAGCGAGGCCAAGTCCAAGTTTTTAGCCCGGATGAGCCACGAAATACGCACGCCGATGAACGCGATTATCGGCATTTCCGAAATTCAGCTTCGCAACAACAACTTGAATCACCATGTCGAGGAAGCCTTTGCAAAAATTTACGATTCCGCCCATTCGCTTTTGCGGCTTATCAACGACATTTTAGACCTGTCCAAGATCGAAGCCGGCAAAATGGAAATCCTTGACATAAAGTACAATGTCGCAAGTCTTATCAACGACACGGTGCACATAAACATTATCCGCATGGGCAGCAAGCAGATTGTTTTCAAAATGCGCGTGGACGAAAACCTGCCGGAAACAATTTTTGGCGACGATGTGCGTATGCGCCAGGTGCTCAACAACCTGCTTTCCAACGCTTTCAAGTACACGGAAAATGGGCTTGTCGAGCTTTCTTTCTGGGCAGAAAAACTTACGGACAGCGCGGCGGAGGACTACATCGGCCTTGGGCAAACTGGCCAAGGGCAGTTAGGTGAAAATGCCGACGATATATTCCTTCTTGCCATAAGCGTAAGCGACACCGGCTGCGGCATGACGCCCGAACAGCTTGCCGGGCTTTTCGACGACTACGCCCGTTTTAACACGGTCTTGAACCGCGATGTCGAAGGCACGGGGCTGGGCATGAACATCGTGCGCAGTATCGTAAGGCTCATGAACGGCTCTATCGACGTGGCCAGCACGCCGGGCAAGGGTTCGACTTTTACCGTGCGCATTCCGCACAAAAAGTTCGGCGACGGTGTGCTCGGCGCGGAAAAAGCCAAGTTTATCGAGGAATACGAACGCAATCATTTTCTGGCGAAAAAAATCCCGGACTTTGAATACGAGCCTATGCCTTACGGCAAGGTGCTTGTTGTGGACGACATGGAAACGAACTTGTATGTGGCGCAGGGGCAGCTTAAGCCTTACTATTTGGAGGTCGAGGTTTGCAACAACGCCCAGGCTGCCATAGACAAGATAAGGGGGGGGGGGGC
>WRKI01000264.1 GCA_009778155.1 Spirochaetota bacterium | reverse complement strand
GGGGACAACCTGGAAACGGCAAGCCTCTCCCCCCCCCTCTTGCACCAGCGCATGAAACATTCTTGTATTCGACTCGATTACCTGCCCTTCTTTTGGGTTTTCCCCCGGCTCGATAATTTCGTTTCCCGTTGGAAAAAGCGCGACTTTTGGCTTGATTATAACCTCAAGCTCGATAATTCCCGCAGACAAAAGCACGCCTATATCGATAGGGCGTATCACATGACGCGAGGGCAGAATCATCTCGCCTGTTACAATGTCTTCTCCAATCGGGCGTATGTGCTGCCAGCTTGCCGCAGCTTCCCGTATTATCACGTTGCCGTTGTCGGCCTCTTGTATGTCCTCCGCCATGATCACCGCATCGAAAGGCTGCTTGACCGGCTCGCCCGTGTTCGCATAGACAAAATCCTTGCCACGAACCAGCGTTACGGGATTTGTCTCGGCGGCCCCGGCGGTGGCGGCCGAAGCTACAGCAATGCCGTCCATTGCCGCCGCGTTATACGCCGGCGAAGAGCAAAGCGCGAAAACCGCCTCCGCCGTAATGCGTCCCAGCGCATCTGCCACGGGAACTTTTTCGCAGCGGTGTTTGCCGGGGCGTGTCGCCGTTTCCAAAGCTGCTAGAAATTTTTCCAGCGCCTCTTCCACAGGAACATTACTCAAATAAAGATTGCGTTTAGCCATTGTCAACTCCTTTTTGCTCTGTTAAATTCAAAACCTATTCTTGGGCAAGGGTCATTTTTTCCCGTATCATTTCGCCGATAAGTTCTGATGGCGTTTTGTTGATTGCTTCAGATGTTACGCGCAACCATGTTGCAGAGACATCATCCAAAACCACAATGTTGCCTTTATGTTTCATGAAAAGTCCACTTTTACCATCGCCAGAAACTTTGGGCGGATATTTTTCCACTTGTTCAGCAAGTTTCCAAGCATCTTCTTCGGTCATCCTCGGCATAATTTTTCCTCCAACTATGTACTCAATAAATGATAATAAATACGTCTGCACTTCATTGCATGAAATACGTTAATGCTTTGCTCGTCAATTACATTATACATGATCTCAAGAAGTACGCCACTATTATCAAAACCCAAAAGCAGATGCTTATCCTCCGTTTCATCCCAAACATCATCATAAACAACTGCGTTTATAATAGCATTTCGTATAGCCGCTTCGGTTATCCCATGCTTAAATGCAGACGAATTGAATTCAATAATAAGATCCATGTTCAAACTACCTCCTAATTCGCTCTGCAACTTTCGCCTGCGCTAATTCCACAGGTGAACCTGAACTTCTTCTCCTTCTTTTAGCCCCTCTTTGTTTAGATCGATGACGATGTATCCGTCGCTGGCGGTCAAGGTGCTGATCATTCCGGCTTTCCCGAAAACGGGTTCGGCAAGATAGCCCATGCCACATGGCTTTAACGCGACGGGCTGGTAGGTGGTTCTGCCGGGCGCGCCTGCAATGTTACGCGCTATTTTTGCGGGAATGGGAAAGGCCTCTTTTTCGCCGCCAAGCCGTCTTGCCAGCCACGAAAGCAAAGCCCGGAAAACGATAAGCGCAGAAACGGGATGCCCGGGCAGTCCGACAAGAAGGCTGTCGCTTGCCTTGTCGTAAGCTAAAATGGCAGGCTTGCCTGGCTTGACGGCAAGCCCCCAAGTAAAAACCCCCGGCTGGGCAAGGCGCGAAAAAATCTGCCCCGTAAAATCCTTTGCCCCTTGGGAACTGCCTCCGGAAATAGCAACAACATCGCTTGTTTGCATTGCGCTTCGCACGGCTTCCTCCAGTTGGGCTTCGTCGTCTGGCAGGGTTTGTGTGCTAACAATGTTATACCCGCTTTCCGCAGCAAGCGCCTCCAGCGCGAAAGAGTTCACATCACGCATTTCGCCTAACTTGAGCCGGGAGGCAGGGGGGACAAGCTCGTCGCCAGATGAAATAATGCTTAGACGCAATGGGGCGCAAACCGGCACTTGCGTAATGCCCGCCGCCGCAAGCGCGCCGACTTGCTGTGAATGTATCATTGTGCCGCGTTTTAGCAAGAGCGCTCCCTTGCTCGCATCTTCGCCAATTTGTGCGACACCGCTGCCAAAGGCCGCGCTTTCATACAAAGCGATTTCGCCGCCGAAAGCCTCGCTGTGTTCGATCATTACCATTGCATCTGCGCCGTCCGGGACCATGCCGCCGGTGGGAACGTATGCGCATTCCCCGGAGCCAAGGCGGAAGGCGGCGACCTGCCCCATTTCCACGGAGCCGACAAGTTTCAAAAACACTGGCATTGATTCACCCGCCCCGGCAGTTTCGGCGGAGATTACCGCATAGCCGTCCACAGTGGAGCGGCGGAAACCGGGAATGTCTTCTTGCGAAATTATGTCATCGCCAAGTATGCGCCCGACTGTTTTTTGCACATCCAGTTGTTCAACGGGCAGTTTCCAATGGGCTGTAACACCGGCGATTTTTTGTCTGGCCTCTTCGATAGTGTCAACTGTTAATAGTTTCATTGTTTTCTACCTCAAGAACTTCGTGTTTCAGATAACGCCTTACTGCCGGGTTGGAAGAGCGCAGCACTTCCTGTGCAGGGCCTTGGACTTCCAGCCCTCCGTTTGACATGAAAAAAATATAATCGCACAGCCGTTTTATGTGGGCAAGCTGGTGGCTTATGATGATCCAAAAAATGGGATTATTTTTCTGGCGTTCTAAAATCATCTCTTCAAACATATCTAGGCTGTCTATATCCAGATCGGTCATCGCTTCATCAAGGATTATAAGTTTGGGGTTGAAGATCATTGCGCGTAACAGAGCCAGTTTCTGCTTTTCCCCGCCGGACATATCCTGCGCTCTTTGGTTTTTGCGCTCCAGAAAATTGATTTTTTCCAAGTATTCATTGCATAAGGGCTTATGGTTTTTTATTCCCCGCAGTTTCAGCGGGTAGGCAAGGTTATTATAAACGGTAGTATCCATTATGTAGGGTTTTTGAGTGATTATTGTAATATCCCGCTGGCCAAGCGTAAGGGCTATCTCTCCGCTGTCCGGCTTCATGATGCCGCTAATCAATTTTGTCAAGGTGGACTTGCCGCAACCGTTAGAGCCGATTAAGCCGTAAATGCCCGTAGATTCTATCTGCAAGCTTTCGATGAAAAGTGAAAACGCCCCCTGTTTTTTTTTAAGTGATGTTATGTGCAACATTAAAAGTTTTCCCCGCCTTCCCGCTCTTTATGGAAAAAACCTGCCAAGGATTGGAGTAAAAAGGAAATCATTATGAGCATCACCCCCAGGGTTATCGCTTCGTTAAAACGCCCCATGTTAAGCATAAGTGTAATTGCGGTGGTCATTACGCGTGTGTTGCCTTGTATGTTTCCGCCGACAATCATTACCGAACCTACTTCGCTTATCGCTCTGCCGAAAGCGGTTATCACAACAAAGTACATCTCGCCGCTCATCTCTTTTATCATGAGCAGTCTTGTTTGCATGGCGTTGGCTCCCATTGTTTTGGCAAAGGCTCTCAACTGGGGAGCGGAGCGGACTGCGTAGGAATATGTCATGCCGCAGGCAATGGGAATGATTATCGCCACTTGTGCGAAAATCATTCCCGGCACGGTAAAAAGCCAGCCGAAAAAGCCCAAAGGCCCCCGGCGCATTAGTAGCAGAAATACTACGAGTCCTACTACTACCGGGGGCGTTCCCATCAAAGTTCTGCACAGGCGCACCACGATTAGCTTACCCGGAAAGTTTACTCTTTCCAACAGCAAGCCCAGCGCGATGCCTATTACCGAGCCAATCACAGTGGATGCAAGAGACATCCGCATAGTAACTTCGATAATGCCTAAAATCTCTGGCGTGAACTCGATGGGAAGGTTCATTGCCGCGCCTTAGTTTACATGGGCGTTAGGCGTAAACAACGGCTCTCCGAATTCCTCTACGCCAAAACCGCCGATCAACTGCTGTATATCAGGCCGCAACAACCAGTCGATAAAGTCCTGCGCTCCTTGGGCGTTGATATGCGCGCCTTTGTTGGGGTTCACAGCAAGAACACCGTAGAAGTTTAACAGAGAAACATCCAGCTCGCACACTACTTCCAACTGCCCCAAGGCGTACAGGTGAGCCAGCCATGTCGCGCGATCGGTAAGTGTGAAGGCTTCCATTTCGTTTGTTATGCGCAAAGTGGCTCCCATGCCTTGGCCGACAGAAGAATAGTTGGTAAGTGTTGCCACGTCCACGCCGGCGGTCTCCCAAAGGCTAAGCTCCATGACATGGGTTCCCGAATTGTCGCCCCTGGATACAAACGGAAGGTTCCTGTCCGCGATTTCCCTTAAAGCGGCGGAGATGTCAGTGCCGTGCGCCATGACCCCCCTGGGGCCTACCACTATAAAGTCGTTGTACATTACATCGAAGCGGGCAAGGCTGTGGCCGTCGGCGACAAACTCGTCTTCCAAGGGTCTGGCATGAACCAAAAGCACATCAGCTTCGCCCAGCCGCCCTATTTGCAGAGCCATTCCTGTTCCCACGGAAATAACACTTGTAGTCCAGCCCTTTTCGGCAGTAAACACCGGCAAGATGTACTGCAAAAGACCCGAGTCGTAGGTGCTTGTCGTGGTTGCAATGGTAAGATTTCCCCTTATTCCGGGATCCGTTGCGGCCGCCCTTCCCCTGGCAAAAGCCAAGTTGGGCAGAAGCAATAACACTACGGCAAAAGCCGCGCAAAGAATATGATTTTTCTTCATACTTTGCTCCTTTTCAAAAAGATGGAAGGTATGGAGGTTTCCCCGCCATGCCCTATCGTCCTGCCCGGCATAGCTTTTTGTGCGCCTTAGCCGGACAGAATCGGAGTTACTTTTAGTGTACCATGTTTGCAAGATTTTGTCAAGTGGTGAATTTTATTTTTTTTGTGCCGAAGGCGAGGTTTTAGCAAATTTTCCCGCAAGATCGCCCCGGCTTGCCCGGACAAAAGCGGAGCGGACGGAGGATGCCGGCAAGCGGAGCCGTGGCGAGAGTCGCGGCAAGAGCCGGCGAACATTGCCCGGCGGCGGGGTTTACGGGAATATGCCGATGTTTGCTTTGACGTGCCTGTGCAATATATCGATTAATTCGTGGCGGCGCGTTGAAAAACTTTCATGCAATAAAATGTAGGCCTCGTCTTCCCAGATTTTTTCAACATCTTTGCTCCTGCCGATAGCAAGATTAAGCGCGTCCTCCAGCCAGCGTATGTTCAAGTTATGGCTCGCCTGCGCAACCGCCGGGGAAAGAACAATCACGCCCTCCCATGACTCGTAGTTAATCCAGCCCCACAGTACAACAAAATCGTATTCTGCGCCATGTATCTTTGGGCATTCTTTTTCCCAGCACAGCCAAAAATCGTAGCCGTATTTTTCGTTAATCGCTAAGAACACTTTGTCAAGCGCGTCTTCTTTGTTTTTGTGTTTTTGCAAACATAATTCCGTTACGCTGTATTTATCCGCGTTAAACTTTTGGATTGCAATTCCTATGTCGTAGTTTGCCGCCTCAAGATACCGGGCAGCTTGTTCCGCATTTAACGCTTCTTTTTGCAAAAACGCGTTAACCTGAGCCTCCTTAAAATTACGTTCCGCTTGAGCAAGATCGCCGTTGGATTCTATCAACAGTTTTTCGGCCAGCTTGATTCCAACCGGCAAGCTCTCGCGCAATGCTTTTACTTCCTTTAGGTATTCCATGTTTTCAATGGTAACACCTTTGCAAGACTTTGTCAAGCCGGCATTCAGAGCCTGTTTATTTTTACGCCAATGTCGATTGGGGGCGCATTGTAAAGGCTTGTCGTAACAATGCCGTCAACGCCGGTTTGGGCGTAGTCGCCTGCGTTTTTTTCGTTTACACCGCCGGCAATCAAAAGCACAACTTTGGGAAACTCGCCCTTGAGCTTTGCCACGTTTTCTTTCAATGCCGCCGCTGGCAGCTTTTCAAACTGGATGCCGTCAGCACCTGCCTGGCAAAGCGCCCTTGCCTCGGCGTAGTCGGATGTTTCCACAAGGATTTTTTTTTCGCAACACTCGGCTTTTAGTTCGGGCATTTTTGCAAGCAGAGCGTCGAAGCCACCTATGTAATCGATGTGTTGCTTAAAAATTAACACGGTTTCCGACAAACCAAGCCTGTGCGGAACAGCCCCGCCCGCCATGATCGACTTTATCGCCAAAGATTTTGTGCCGGGGAAACCCTTTCTTGTCGTAAGGATTGCGATATGCTCGTTATGCGCTTTTACCGCCTGCACCATTTTGCGTGTTTTTGTCGCGATTCCGCAGCAGTGATCCAGAATGTTTTGCCCGACCTTCCACGCCATGTTAATATCGCAACCGCGCCCTGTGCCGGAAATTAATTCGTCGCCTGCCTTGGCGTTTTGCCCGGATGCGGCAAAACCTTCCAGCTTGATGTTTAGCCGGTCGAATATCATCTTGACTTCTTCCGTGCCGCAAACAGTACATTCTTCGCGTGTAAAGTACGCAATCCTGCCCGGTGCCTCGCGGATGCCCAAGCTCCAGCTTGTCAAGTCGATGTATGGCACATCTTCTTTTATCAGCCTGTCGATTTCTTCTATTGATATAAACATTTTCAGCCCTCCAGAAATATGATTTTGTCTGCGGGAACAGAGATGAAAAGTTCCTCGCAATTGCACTGCGCAAATTTTTCCCGCGAAAGCGTGCAGTGAAGTTTCGCATCGCTGTTCGCGCTAAAAGAAAACTCGATGATTTTTTCAAACGGCTCTTCGATAGTTCTACGCACATAACACGGGAATGCGTTTTCCCCGGCCGGCAGGGCGGGCAGGCATTCAAAATGATGCGACCTTACGGCTACATACTTGACAGCGTCGGGAACAGTATTTTTTGTTTGCAAATTTATCCCCCAGTCCAACGCCTGCACTCGGTGATCTTCAATTTTTTCGGCCGCAGAAACATTTTTGCACCCGGTAATAAGCGCCGCCGCTAAGGTTTTAGGGGAGTTAAAAACATCTTCCCTTGTTCCTGCGGATTCTATTTCTCCGTTTTCCATAACGGCTATTTTTGCGCTCATTCTGTAGGCCTCGCTACGATCGTGCGAAACAAAAATTGTCGTGCCGCTAAAATCCGCCAAAACTGCGGCGATTTCCTGCTCGACTTTCCATTTTAGGTGAGTGTCCAGAGCCGAAAACGGCTCATCCAAAAGAAGGATTTTTGGCTGGGAAACCAATATGCGTGCCAGCGCGACACGCTGCTGCTGCCCGCCGGAAATATGCATCGGGTAAAGGTTTTTTACTCCCTCAAGCTGGAACAATTTTACGATGTCGGCGACAATGACATCCCGCTGTGCTTTTGGTTTTTGAATAACGCTCGATATATTGTTCCACACTGTCTTTGTCGGGAAAAGCGCGTAATTCTGAAACAAAAACCCGGTATGTCTTTGTTGCGGCGGAATGTTGATGCGCTTTTCGCTGTCAAAAACAGTGTCGCCGTTAATGACAATGCGCCCTTTGTCCGGCGTTTCAATTCCGGCGATACATTTTAGGCTAAGGCTTTTCCCGCAACCGGAACTGCCCAAAAGCCCTACAACTTCGTCCCCGGCATCCAACTGTAGGGAGAGTCTAAAATCGGGGAATGTTTTTTCAATGTCAATGTACAGCGACAAAAATTCCCCCCCAAAATTACAACTTGCGGCTTTTTGGAAGCCTCTTCCCGCCTGCCCAAAAGTTCATCAAAATAATCATTGCAAAGGACATGGCGGAAAGGATTGCGACCCAGGTAAAAGCGACTTGTCTGTTGTTAGCTGACACTGCGGAAAAAACTGCGATTGCCATTGTCTGCGTTCTGCCGGGTATGTTCCCCGCAAGCATTATCGTAGCTCCAAACTCGCCTAAGGCTCTTGCAAAGGCAAGCACTGTTCCTGCCAAAATCCCGGCTTTCGCCATTGGCACTTTCAGCGTCCAAAATATTTTCAGCTTGCTAAAGCCGAGTGTTTCTGCCGCGTATATTACGTTTTGATCGATCTGCTCAAAGGCTCCGCGTGCCGTCCGGTACATTAGCGGAAATGACACAAAAACAGCGGCAATTACGGCTCCTAACCACGAAAAAACAACTTGAATGCCGATGGAGTTCAAAAAGCCGCCGATAATTCCGCCGCGCCCGAATGTTAGCAGCAAAAAGAATCCGGCAACTGTCGGCGGCAGTATCATAGGGAGGGTGCAGATTGCGTCTATCACGCCTTTGCCTCTTTTCATTTTGTACACGGCGTTGGCGGCGGCTAGGCCCAGAAAAAATGTAACAACCGTTGCAATAAACGCGACTTGTATGGATATGTAAAATGGTCTAAAATCCATGCTCCCCCTTTTCACCGGAAAAAGCCCCAGGTCAAACCCCCGGGGCCTTCCTCTTAACTATTGATACATGGAAAAACCGTGCTGTTCAAAAATCGCTCTTGCCTGGCTGGTAAAAAGAAAATCGACAAAGCTCTGCGCCTGGGCAATGTGGCCGCTTGCGCTTACAACCCCGACCGGGTTTATCGACGGCGTATGAAGCACACTGTCGGCAACTTCGACAACCCTGACCAAGTCGCTCGTGATTGCGTCTGTCATAAACACCACGCCCGCGTCTACCTCGCCCAGTTCTACCCATGTCAAAAGCTGGCGGACTTCGCTTGCCAGAACCGCCCTTGCGTAAACTTCATCGGCTATTCCTAGCGCGGTAAAAATATCATGGGCAAATGTGCCGATAGGCATTGCCACCGGGTCGCCCAATCCGATAAGGCCGATTGAGGCGTCGGTAACATCGGCAAAGCCGGTTATCCCCGTGGGGCTGCCGACGGGAACGATTAGGGCGACTGTGTTTGTTACCACGTTTCTGCCGCTGCCGTGAATAAGCCCCTGACCTTCCAAGTTCCGCATCTGGCCGACTGCGGCTGACATGAATATGTCAATTGGCGCGCCGGCTTCTATCTGCGATTGCAAGGCTCCAGACGAAGCAAAGGTAAATGTTATTGTAACATCCGGATTTTGAGCGGTGTACGCCGCGCCTAATTCTTCCGCAACGTCTCTAAGGCTCATGGCAGCGCCGACGAGCAGTTCGACATTTCCGTCTGCAGCTCTGGCTCCCCTGGCATAAACTTGGCCTGCCGGCAGGAAAAACCAAACCGACATCACGACAAAAAGAAAGAGTGTCTTTTTCATGACTTTGCTCCTTTTCAAAAATATGGAAGGCACGCAGGTTTCCCAGCATACCCTATCGTTCTGCCCGCATAGCTTTTTTCACGCTTTAGCCCGGCAGAATCGGAGTTACTTTACGGTATCATGTTTGCAGGGTTTTGTCAAGGGGGATTTTGCATTTTTTTATTTTTTTGCTAAGCTTATGATGTCGCTGGGTAACCCCGCCCGGACAATATGGCCGGGCGGGGTATGCCCCATACAATTAGAACGAATCTGTATAGATTTTTTCTACGACATCTTTGCCGCTGGCAACGGGGGCGCAGTTTAACAAGCCTTGCAAGCCCGGTGTTTCAAAAGCAAGCTGAACCAGTTTAGGCACATCACTTTTTTTAAAGCCGATGTCTCCCATTTTTTCCGGCACTCCTACAGATTTAAGCCAAGCCTGCACGCCTTCGGCGGCTTTATCGGCTTCGCCTTCACTGCCGTTAAGTCCGGGAACAATGGGCGAAAACATATCTGCCAGAATAGGGCCGGAAGCCGGGTATATAGCTTTTACGACTGCGGGCAAAAGCACCGCCAAACCCAAGCCGTGAGCCAGCTCTGTTTTAATACCGCACAAGGGGTGTTCCAAAGCGTGTGTAAAGTGGAGCAAGCCGTTGTCGAAGCTGGTTCCCGCAATCATTGCGGCATAAGTTAGGAAGTAGCGGGCTTTCAAATCATTCGGATTTTTCAGCGCATCCGGAAGATACTTTGCCACAAGCCTTACAACTTCTTTTCCAAGGGTAACTGAAAAAGGATTGTTAAGCACTGTGGTTGCAGCTTCCACCACATGGTTTACCGCGTCAACACTAACAAAGCGAGTTTGATCTGCCGGCAAGCCTGTCATAAGGGCAGGATCGTCAATGGAGTACAGCGGGTAAATGCAATCGTAGGCTATCGGCGGTTTGTAATTTTTTCCCGGTATTGTTACCACTGCAAAACGGTTTGCCTCAGAGCCTGTTCCGTGGGTCAGGTTAATTGCAATAATCGGAGCGGCTTTCTTCACGTCGATTTTCATTTCGAAAAGCTCTTGGCAGGTGTTGTTTGGATACTCCAAAAGAATGGCTGCGCTTTTACCTGCGTCGATAGGGCTGCCGCCGCCAATGGCTATGACGGCTTTTGCGCCGGCTTCTCTGGCCATTTTTACTGCTTCGTCAACCTGCTGGGTTTCCGGGTTGGGCTGGACTTTATTGTAAAGAACATACCGAATGCCTTTGCTCTCCAGAGCTTTCGTTACATAGTCCCACGCTCCGGTTTTTGTATAAGCCGCCTTGCCTGTTATAGCAATAACGCTGTCAATCCCGCGAACTTTCAACTGTTCGGCAATAAAATCCATTTTTTTTATTGCACCGACTCCCAAAAAAACATTGCTGCCGCAAATAATTGTGCTTACATTGTGCACGTCAATTTTACTTTCCCAAGACATTAAAATACCTCCTGCAAATATATAAACTTCAAAACTGAAGTTAATTTACTTTTGACAATACTTTGCGATGTGTATATTTTGTTTTATTCACCACTTACAAATGACAAAAAACACCTTGCGATTAAGTTTTTGCCGATGCCGCAAACAAGTCCTGGCGACATCACGACAAAAAGAAAGAGTGTCTTTTTCATGACTTTACCCCTTTTCAAAAATATGGAAGGTACGGCGGTTTCCCAGCCATGCCCTGTCGTTCTGCCCGGCATAGCTTTTTGCACGCTTTAGCCCGGCAGAATCGGAGTTACTTTCAGTATGGCATATTTTCATGGTTTTGTAAAGGGGGATTTTGCCGATCCCGGCGTTTTGCGATGACGAAAGGGGGCGGGGCGCGGGCAAAGGGCGGCAAGATAAATGAGCATAATATGGAAGAAAACCGCATTTTGGATGAAAGCTGCCGGTTTTAGAAAAATGTAATACGGAGCGCCGGCGGCCACTTGGCAACTCTTGCATGATGTGCTATTGTTTTAAGATACGCTGTGCCGGGCCGCTACTCTGGGAGCTTCAAATAGACGGTATCAAAAAGCATCGCATTATATCGAAGGAATTTATGTTTGCATTTCTGGACAAAGACTTTATTCGCAAGTTTAGCGCGATTGCCATTCCTGTCGCTCTTATGGGGTTGATAAACTTCGGGGTAAAGTCCGTCGATACGCTTATGCTCGGGCTTGTGGGCGAGATTCAGCTTGCGGGCGCGGCTATTGCCAATCATCTTTCCTTTGTATTTTTTGTTGTTGGCGGAGCGGGTATAGGCAACGGATGCAGCGTGCTTATTGCGCAGTACTGGGGCGCGGGCGATAAAGCCCGTGTCCGGGATATTTTCGTATTCATGTACAGGATTATACTTGCGGTGAATATAGTTTTCGCAGCTCTGGCTTTTTTCGCGCCGCACTTTGTGCTTGGCATAATCACAACCGATCTGTACATAATAGCAGAAGGGGTCATCTACTTGCGTATAATGAGCGTGGGCTACTTGGCCTGGGGCTTTACCAATGTCAGCACGGCGGCGTTGCGCTCAATGGGCGTAGTGAAGGTTCCGGTGATAATGCTTGTAATTTCGCTGTGCATAAGCGCATCGCTTAACTGGCTGCTGATTTTCGGAAACTGGGGTTTCCCGGAAATGGGTATTGCGGGCGCGGCTGTTGCCACGGTGATTGCCCGTTTTGTCGAGCTTGCAATAATTTTGGTATACATTCTGAAGTTTGAAAAAAATCTTGGCTTGCGCGTGCGTCATCTTTTTGCAAAGATAAAAGGTGTCGGCACGATGTTCCGGCGCTACAGTCTTCCCGTATTGATAAACGAGATTTTATGGGCTTCGTCTTTTTTCGCGCTCAATGTAATTATCGGGCGGATCGGGCGCGAGTTTGTGGCGGCAAATGCAATCGCCAGTCTTATGTTTCAGTTTTCCGGCATTATAATTTTCGGTTTTTCAGCCGCCGCCGCCGTTGTCGTAGGCAACACGATTGGCGCGGGGCGTTACGACCGCGCCCGGCAGATAGCAAACGGCATACTTGTACTCAGTCTGATTGTCGGCCTGCTTTGTTTCGCTCTTATACAAATTGTGCGCATTCCCTTTGTCAATTTCTACGAGCTTACTGATGTTACCCGTATTTACGCTCTTCAACTGACAAATGTGTTTTCCATAACGGCTGTGTTTACATCTGTTGCTATAATATCCCTTATGGGCACTTTGCGCGGCGGCGGTGATTCAAAGTTCGTCATGGTAGCCGACGTTATTTTCATCTGGCTAATATCGGTTCCGCTGGGGGCGCTGGCAGGGCTTGTACTCAACTGGCCGGTCTGGATTGTTGCCGCCATACTGCGCAGCGAAGATTTGTTCAAGGCCATTGTCGTGCTGCTGCGCGTTCCCGGCGGCAAATGGCTAAAGGACATCACCACCGACAGCAAATCCGCAAAACCCGGCGGCTAGGGAACCACTGATCAACTCGAAGTTAATCAGCGGTTCCCTAGGGCGAATTTCCTGCTGTAATGCCTCAAAATAAAAACCTAACCGAAGTCAGACGGCATTGAGGGCTGCAATGGCAAGGGCTTGCACTCCCTCAAGTTGGTTAGTTTTGTTAAGGGCC
>WRKI01000263.1 GCA_009778155.1 Spirochaetota bacterium | reverse complement strand
CCCCCCCGTTCAAGAAGGGTAAGGTGTTGGCCTTGCGGGTGGCTTCATTTGGCGTGTTTAACTTTTCCCCTGCTTTTTGTTTTTCTCGCAAAGTACCCTCTTTTTATCCGCATAGTTTTTCTTCAAGGTTTATTGTTGCAAAAACACGCTCCGTCCGAAAGGCGCGGGGTTGTTTATAAAAAATTTCTCGGAGGTTTTCTATGAAAAAGAGCATTAAAATTGCAGGGATTATTGCCACAACGGCAGTAGTCGGAATTTTGGTCGCCGCCTGCGCCACAGCGCCGGCAGCGCCCACGGCACAAAGAATGTATGTGGGTCATTCTTGGGGCGGCGAAAGAGCCGGGGTTACGCTAGAGAACGCCACAAGCGTTATCGAAACAAGACTGTTTCTGGATGCCAACGACATCATCACCGATGTCCAGATCGACTTTCTGCTTCTTCAAAACGGGCGTTGGATACAGCGCAACAACTCCAGAGCGCGTGTAAGCATTAACTTCGCGGTAACCCCGACAGCTGCAACACCTGCGGCAACCGTGGCCGCGCACACACCCGGCGCTTCCATGTTCACAATCGACACCAACGACCTGATGTCCTTCTATGCAGTCGGCGTGGATACAGACGGCACTGTCGCCTTTGTCTTTGTAGACCCCACCTCGCGCTACCAGCTTGAGGCAAGATTCCCGCCGGACTTCGACTTTAGCCAGCCGATGGGCAACTTGGGGCAGTTGGAAGTATTCATCCCCACCGTGTTTACATCCGGCACCGGCTTTGCGCCGAATGCCGACTGGATAGTGTCCGGCGACGGCTTTACCATCGACCTGCACGGGCAATCCATCTTTGACACCCATCCGTGGAACCACGTCATCTACGAAAGAGGCACGTTCCAAGGCACCGGCAACGCCACACCCCTGCGCGAATTCTTGGAATTGGCCGGCGTAGTGTTTGGCGCAAACGGCGTGCCAATGGCGATGGCTCCCCGGTACGGCTTCCACTCCGTTGGCGGCTGGGAAGGCAACTTTGTGGCCATTCGTCAGTACATGGTCGGCAGGAACGCAAGGGAAGTAACAGGCTTTGGCGAGTTCTCCCCGAGGCACGCGGCGGCAATCAACCCCCAGACTAGGTTTTTCCACTGGGACTACATTCCGGACGGCGTAACCGGCGCGACAGCCACATGGCAAGATTCCTTTGACGGCATCGCCGGCGCGACCGTCCGCATATCGAGGGAGAACACCTCCTTCCAGCGGGCCTTGGTTGCGGCAGGGTTTATCACCGAAGCCCAGGTAATAAGAGGGCGCTTCTAAACCGGCAGGCTTGTCCGGGAACCCGTTTCCGGACAAGCCTTTTTTGGGGCTTGACACGTTTGGGGTAAAACGCTATAATTTTTAGTATGCGTCATTTTAAACGCGGCCGACGCAATCGTCGGCAGGAAATACGGCGAAACAAGTTGCTGATTTGTAGAGGTGTAAAAATCGTGCTCCATGTGCAAAAGGAAAAAAAAGAGGCCAACAACTCTAGCGACAGCGGCAGAACGATGCCCCCTCCCCCGCTAGGCGGGAGTGTTCAAAAATCGTCAAAAGCAAAAACCGCCGCATTACACAGCGGAACCTTCCAAACAAAAACGATATACAGGCGAAGAGGAGCGAATAATGAGTAAAAAGATTGTCGTATTGGGAGCAGGCTATGCCGGCGTGCTCATTGCGAAAAAATTGGAAAAGCAGATAAAAAAGCAAAACATCGATGCTGACGTTACGATTATCGACAAAAACCCCTTTCATACCATGCTTACCGAGTTGCACGAAGTCGCCGCCGGCCGGGTGGACGAATCGAGCATACGGATCGAGCTTAAAAAAATATTCGCAAACAGAAATGTCAATGTCGTAATGGATACGATAGTCGATGCCGACTATGGCGGCAACGTGTTAAAAGGCGAAAAGGCCAGCTACAATTACGACTACCTTGTCATGGCATCCGGTTGCAAAAGCACATACTTTGGCGTAAAAGGCGCGGCGGAAAACGCCTTCCCGCTTTGGTCGTATCAGGATGCCGTCGATTTGCGGGATCACATCTCCGCCATGTTCAGGGGAGCCGCCGTAGAGTCCGACCCGGAAAAACGAAAAGCGATGCTTACCTTCTATATAATAGGCGCGGGTTTTACCGGCGTGGAAATGGCCGGCGAACTTGCCGAGTACGCCCCCATCCTGTGCGAAAAATTCAAGCTGAACAAAGAAGAAGTTCGCATTTTCAATGTTGACGTTATGGACAAAATAATGCCCATCCTTCCCGACAAATCAAGGGAAAGAGTGATGAAGCGTTTTGAAAAAACCGGCGTAGAAGTTCTGCTAAAAACAAACGTTACGGGCATAAGCGCCGACGGCATAGAATTCACCCGGGGCGACCAGCCGCAAAAGGACGCATCCAAAACAATCATCTGGGCGGCAGGAACCGAAGGCTCGGACATCGCCCAAAAGTCAGAAGCGCTGGGGTTAGCCCCCCGGTCAAGAGGCCGCATACAGACAGACAAATACCTGCGCTCCCTGGAGCACCCCAACGTGTATGTCGCCGGCGACAACATCTTTTACATCCCCGAAGGCGAAACCGCCCCAATTCCGCAAATGGTGGAAAACGCCGAACATTGCGCCCCGCTTATTGCCGGCAACATATTGGAAGAAGTCAAGGGCGCAAAGCCGTCGCGGGAATACAAACCGCAGTTCCACGGGGTAATGGTTTGCGTGGGCGGCAAATACGGGACAGCCTACGGCGGCTTGCCGGGCAAGTTTTTTGTCCAGCCCTCGTTCTTTGCCATGCTTGCCAAGCACTTTATCAACGTTGTGTACTTCTTTCAAATACTGGGCTTTAACAAAGTCATATCATACCTAACAGCAGAGTTTTTCACAATACGCAACGGGCGCAGCTTCCTTGGCGGACATTTTTCCAACCGCTCGCCCAGCTTTTTCTCGTTTCCCTTGCGAATCTACATGGGCGTTCACTTTGCCTTCAGCGTTTATTACCGGATTGAGTTTCGCAGCTTTTTGGAAGCGCCGTTGTTACGCGACATTTTTTACCGGGTCGCCAACACCCCAAGACCCATGCCCTTTGACTTTGCCCAGCTTAACATTTTGGACATGGTGCATTTTCAAGCGTATCACATAGCGCAGTGGCATTTAATTTTAATGTCAACGCCAGTAAGCTGGTTTGTAACAAACTTTGTCATAGCAAGCCCCGGACAGGAAATGTTTTGGCAATGGATGATCATCATTTTCGAGGTGCTTCTAGCCGGCGCATTTTTTGCTGGACTGTTTACAACACTTGCAAGCGTCGGCGCACTCTTTGGCGCACTGTGGATCATGATGACAGTGGGGCTTCCCATGACCCTTTGGTGGGTAATTTTTGCATCTTTCGCCTTAATGTTCACCGGAAGCCGTACCTTGTCGCTGGACTACTGGGTAATGCCAAGATTAAAAGCCCGCTGGAAAAACTCGGCTTTTGCGAAAAAGTGGTATCTTTACATTGATTGATGATTGAGATGAGATGAGATGAGATTGAAGAGGAGCGCTTACGCGCTGTGCCGTGAAATTTGCCGTTAGGCAAAATAGTTAAGGAGTTGCAGTTATGGTAAAAAAAATTGTCGTTATTTTGTTGGTTGTGGTCGTAGGCGGCATTTCCCTTGTGCGTGTCGCCTTTGGCACTCTTAGCGCAAGCATCTGGACACCGACCCCAATGGCTGTCGGGCCGCGTGCGATACATTCCTTGAACCCCGGCACTTTTAGGGGGATAGGCGACGGCTATTACGGAGAAATCGTTCTCGATGTAACAGTGGACAACACAGGCATCTTGGATATCGAAGTTGTGTCCCACTTGGACACTCCCGCTTTTTGGAACATGGCTTATACAAACCTTATGCCGCTTATCATTGCGATAAACTCTACGGGGGTAAACGCCGTCTCCGGCGCGACATATACTTCCCGGGGTCTTATCGCCGCGATAGAAGATGCAATGTTGCAGGCGGGAGCCGACCTTGTAAGCCTTAGAACCGCCCCGGAAGCTCCGGCGGCGGTTGCAGACGGTGCGCCAAATGGCGCGGCCTCCGCGCTTGGCCCCTTTGCGGCCGGCACATTCGTGGGCATTGGCGCGGGTGGTTACTACGGCGATATTCATGTGTCGGTAACCTTTAGCCAGGCGCGGCTTGTCGATCTGGAAGTGGTTTATGACAACGAAACGCCAATGTTTGCAAACATGGCTTATGCCGCGCTTATTCCCGGCGTGTTGCAAGCGCAGACATACAATGTAGACACGGTTTCCGGCGCGACATACACGTCAACGGCATTCTTGGCGGCGATACAGGATGCTGTCCGGCAAGCTACGGGCGGAGGGGCGGCGGCCGCCGCGTTTACGCCGGGCACCCAAACGGGTAGTGCCGAGGGTTACAATGGCGCGGTAACTGTCGCCGTAACTTTTAGCGCGACAAGCATTGTTTCCATAGAAGTCGTTTCGCACGACGAAACGCCAATGTTTGCAAACATGGTTTGGCAAAACATGATTCCGGCAATGGTAGCCGCGCAAAGTGCCAATGTGGATGCGGTAAGCGGCGCGACATATACATCGCAGGCTCTTATGCAGGCGGTGTCGCAAGCGATTGCGGCGGCTCAATAAGTGCTAACTTGCGCTCCGCACAAGTTAGCAACGCGCAATGCGGGGCATTGCGCAGCGCGTTGCAGATTGCAAGTTGCAGGTTGCAACGTGAAGTTACAGTGTGATTTACGGCTATGTTATAGCCGGGTAAAATTTGAAGGGGGCTTTATGAAAAAATTTGTTTTTATCGGTTTAATGGTTGCATTTGTGGCAAGCATGGCATTCGCACAGCAAAGGTTTAACAGCGGCACGTTTACGGCTACAGCGCAAGGTTATGCAGGCGCAATGACGATCAGCGTAACATTTAACGCGACAAACATTGTTGCAATAAATGTGGTTTCGCACAGCGACACTCCGGCTTTTGCAAACATGGTTTGGAATAATCTTATTCCTGCCATTATATCCGCGCAAAGCACTAACGTAGATGTAATAAGCGGGGCGACTCTAACATCGCGGGGGCTTTTGCAAGCGGTGGAAAATGCAATGGGGCAAGCCAGTTTGTAACCGGGCTAGCTAGGCAAACAGAGTGAACGCAACCTCTTATTGGAGCGATTTCCCAGGAATGCCGGAGGCTATGAAAAAAGTCTCCGGCATTCTTGCGAATGCAACAGCTTCGCAAAACCCAATAATCTCGGAGGGCTTGGCCGGTCTTTTGCAGGGCGACGGCAAAATGCTTCGCCCAGGCCTGCTTCTTACGGCCGCTCAGTTTGGCGAAGTCCAAGAAAAGCACTACAAGCTGGCGGCCGCCCTTGAAATGCTCCACATAGCGACTCTCATTCATGACGATGTGATTGACGATTCCCCTTTGCGCCGGGGGCAGCCGGCGCTCCATTCCCGCTTCGGGAAACGGGACGCGGTTCTAACAGGCGATTTTCTTTTTTCGCGCTGTTTTGTTCTTACGGCAGAGTTTTCCTCTACGCAAAACGTTCTTAACTTGGCGCGATTGATAGAAATTATCTGCACTATGGAGATTGAACAAAACAGCGACCGCTTTAAAAGCAATGTTTCCCTGCGCGGCTATCTGCGAAAAATTATGGGAAAATCGGCGCTGCTTTTTTCCCTTGCCTGTTATGTCGGGGCTTCCGAGGCAAATGCCCCGAAAAATGTATGCGAAAAACTGCGTCGCATTGGCTACAATATAGGGATGGCTTTTCAAATTATCGACGACATTCTGGACTATTCCGGCAGGGAAGATTTAATGCGAAAACCGCTGGGCAGCGACATTGCAGGAGGCATTGTAACATTGCCGCTTCTATGCGCCCTGCCCCTGAGTACCGGCTTGAGGGGTATTTTTTCCAAAAAAAACTTTAACAGCGAAGACTGCAAAATTGTTTTCAACTTGGTAAAGGAATCCGGCGGGCTTGAAGCGGCGGGCAAATACGCGCAAACTTATACCAGCCGGGCAATTCGAGAAATAGAAAGCCTTCCAAAGGGAGCCTCCAGGGACAATTTGGCAGGCCTTACCCGCAGACTTTTAACTCGCGAAACTTGAACCAAGGAGCACCGCCATGAATGCACTGAAACGAGCTTACGATTATGTTGAACTGCCGACAAAACTTGCCAGCGTGCTTCCATTTTTCACGGCAATCGCCTATTGTTTTTTCCTATTGAGCGGCACCGGTTACGCGCTTCATGTCAGTTCCACACTTTTGTTTTTTGCCGCGATGTTGCTCTTCGACATGACAACCACAATGATAAACAATTATATCGACCGCAGGCAGTCCGGCAAGCAGGGGTATTTTTCCCGCCCAGTCATGCTTGCGATGATTTTTTGTGCGCTGTTGCCGGCGGCGGCAATAGGGGTTTACTTGGCTTGGCATTACGGGATTGTGTTTTTGCTGGCGGGCATCTTTTGTTTTTTTATCGGCATAACGTATACTTTTGGACCCATGCCTATTTCCCGGTCTTCCTACGGCGAATTGTTTTCCGGGCTAACATTGGGGCTTGTTTTGCCCTTCCTTGTCGTAACGATAAACACACCAGCCCTTGTTCAGCTAACGCTTACAGGCTGGACTGCCAGCCTTACGCTTGACTTTTTGGGCTTGATAAAACTCGTCCTTGTCTGCGCCCCATTGGTACTTTGCATCTCAAACATTATGCTGGCAAACAATATTTGCGATTACGAGGCGGACAAAGCCACGCGCTATACATTGCCCCGCCACATCGGAATCGAAAACGGCATCCGGCTCTTTACCGCGTTATACGTTTTTTGCTATCTTGCCATTGTCGCGGCTGTGGCGGCCGGGGCTATCCCTTGGCTCAGTCTTTTCGTTTTATTAACCGCTCTGCCGGTTTCCCGGAACGTTAGACGCTTCAACGAAAAACAGGTAAAGTCCCAGACCTTTGCCCTTTCGGTGAAAAACTTTCTTACAATCATTACACCCTATGCAATCAGCATTTTTGCTGGTACAATCTTATAGAGGAGAAGATACGATGAAAAAAATGTTTTTGTTTTTTTGCTGTTTGGGGTTTGTTTCCCTTTCGCTTAGCGCCGGAGGCAGGCGGGCTGCCCCGGTAGAACCGGGGCCTTTGCGTGTCGGCATTATGCTCGCCGCAGAATCTCTCCCCCTTATGCTTGCCAGGGACAACGGTTATTTTGAGCGGGAAGGCGTGAATGTGGAACTGGTGCTATTTTCCAACCCGCAAGAACGCGATGCCGCGCTTCAAGCCGGGCATTTGGATGCCACGATCACAGACCTTTTGGCGGCAACTTTTTTTGTCGCGGCGGGTTTCGATTTTCGCGTAACAAGCTCGACGGACGGCCGCTTTGGTTTTGTGGCATCGCCGCAATCGGGCATAACCCAACTGGATGAACTTAGGGGTCGCCGGCTGGGCATTTCGCTTAACTCGATTATTCAATATGTTCTGGACAGCAAGCTGGAATATGTCGGAATCTCTATGACTGAATACGAGGCGGTCTCGATCCCCAGTGTGCCCCAGCGTGTGGAGATGGTTCTGGAAGGCCTTGTCGATGCGGTCGGCCTGCCGGAGCCGATTCTAACGGCCGCTGTCGCTTCGGGTGCGACTCTTCTTTCCACTACGGACGATTTGGGCATTGACGCTACTGTGTTATTTTTCTCGCAAAGTGTTCTGAACACTCGGCTTGCGGAAGTTCACGCTTTTTACCGCGCCTACTATCTTGCCGCGCAAAGCATTAACGCCGCCCCCGACAATTTTAGGGACTATCTGGTGGAGGCGGCCGGCTTTCCCGCAGGGGTCAGGGACAATTTTCGTTTTGTTACTTATCGAAGGCCTGCCCTGCCAGAGGTCTATCAAATAGAGCGGGCACTCGGCTGGCTTAGGGCGCGGGAGCTTTTAACCGCCAACCTTAGCCCGGCAGATTTGGTAGACGCGCGGGCGACCACCGGATGGTAGAGGTCAGCGGGCTTTCCTTGGTTTACGGCTCGGCAAAAAATGCGACTGTCGCATTGCAGGGTGTAAACGGGCATTTTGAAGAAGGAAAGTTTTCGGCAATTTTAGGCCCCTCCGGCTGCGGCAAAAGCAGTCTTATAAAAATAATCGCCGGGTTGAAAAAGCCGACGGAGGGGTCTGTTGCGATAAAGGGCGTTCCTTTGCAGGGGGTGAGGAAAAACACTGCGTTGATTTTCCAAGACTTCGGCCTTTTGCCGTGGAAAACGGTAAAGGCCAATGCGGAACTGCCCTTGCGTTTTTCCGTCGGCCGGGGGCAGGAACGCCGCAAGGCCTACGAAAAGGCGGGGTTTTTGCTTGAAAAGTTCGGGTTAAAGGGTTTTGAAAGGGCCTATCCGGGCGAGCTTTCCGGCGGCATGAAGCAGAGGCTGGCAATTGTGCGCGCGCTTTTAATGGAGCCGGAGCTTTTTTTAATGGACGAGCCTTTTTCCAGCCTTGACAGTTTTTCGCGGGAGGATGCGCAGGATTTTTTTCTTTCCATAAAACAGGAGTTGTGCGCGACTATTATCATGGTTACGCATTCTATCGAAGAGGCGGTTTACATGGCGGATACTGTTCATGTTATGGCCGGCAGAAATCCCGGCGCGTTAAAACACTCCCTAAGCATCTCCAGGGGCGCAGATTCCCACAGCCGTTTCCGTGAATCTTCCCGCTTCCATGAATCCTGCACTTTCCTGCGAAAGCTGATGAAAGAAGACCTTGGAAGTGCCACCCCCGGGGGGGAGCAATCGTGAAAAAATACCTGAACATAATTCTTGCGATTATAATTTTTACGCTTGCTTGGCTTGGGTTTTACCTGCTGTTGCAGCGGCCTTTTTTGCCAGGCCCTGCGGCCACTGCCGGCGCTCTTGTCAACATGGCGCAAAGCGGCCGGCTGTTTGAACATCTTGGCGCAAGTTTGTCCCGCATTTTTTGGGCTGTTCTAACGAGCATTTTCCCCGCCGCCGCCCTGGGGCTGGCCGCCGGGCGTTGCCCCCGTGTCAACAGTTTTATTTCGCCTGTCGTTTATATTTTGCACCCTCTGCCCAAGGCCGCTTTTTTGCCAGTGATCATGCTTTTTTTCGGCATTGGCGAAGCGGCACGGGTCTTTTTGGTGGGTTTTATTATTTTTAGCCAGGTGCTTATGACGATGCGCGACTGCGGAAGGCAGGTAAGCGAGGAACTGCTTGACGCGGCGCGTTCTTTGGGCATGGGGCGCGGCGGGTTGCTTTTCCATGTGGTTATTCCCTCTGTTTTGCCGGGCTTTTTTACAGCCCTGCGAATAAGTCTTGGGACTGCCGTTGCGGTGCTTTTTTTGGCGGAAACTTTTGCGGCGCAAAGCGGTCTTGGCTTTCTTATAATGGATGCCTGGAGCCGCCTTGCCTACGCAGAAATGTACGCCGGGATCATGGCGTTAAGCATTATCGGGCTTCTGCTGTTTTTCGCCGTAGATTTTTTAGAAGCGATTATTTGCCCTTGGATAAAACCTGCGGATTAAAGGCCGTGCCAGCTTTTAGCGGGATTATTTATCCGATAAGTCATTGCATTTGAAAGACTAAATCATGATCGGCCACTTGCCCGTTTTTTTCACTTTAATATGCCTTGGGCAATCAATAAACTTTTAACCGCAGCAGAATATTCTTTATCTTTGTCCGCTTCTTTTTTTAGCGCAAAAAATGCTTGCTCGCGTAATGTATCGCTTCTTGTTCTAAAAGCCGCGCTTATCATTATATTGAGCTTATCTAACCTCTCTTTCCGTCTTTCAATTAGTCCAGTTCTGTTTAGTTTAAGTTCATTGATGGTATATTCGCCACGTTCCGAGCCGTGCTTTGCATAAAGAAAAGAACCAAAAAACAAGGTATGTTCTTCTGGGTCTTCATTGTATGGATTAATAAATGGCGTATTATTGTCGTATTTATCACCCTTTTCAACATTACACGTCTGGCAACTATAGCCAAGGTTGTCCCAAACAAATTCAAGCTCAGGAAATTTATCCAGGGCTTTTGGTTTTATATGTTCAATATGGGCAAAACTATTATGGTCAGTTTTGCACTCGCAATACATACATTTACCCGATGTTGATTTTCTAAGCGCATCTTTATTAACAGGATCGTTATATTTTCCATTATCAAGAGCTTTAGGATTGGGACATTCGGGGCGGGTTAGGGCTATCACTGGTTTGCCTCTAGGATTTTTGTTGCAGATTCTGGGAAAAATTCTCCTAACCCTGCGCTTTCCAGTTCAATTTTCAACGCTTCAAGCGAAATTTTTTCTGGGCTTTCGGTTAAATACTTTGCAAGAATATTTTTCAAACTATTTTCCGCCCAGACCGGCATCGCTGTCGGCACTCCCAAGTATTTATCAAGGATTTCATTTTGCGTTTTTACTTGAGTAATGCTGTACGGCATTTCTTTTGATAAATCATAAACAAGCGCATCCTTTGTTGACATTAATACAAAAGGCGAGTGGGTAGAAACAATAAATTGAACATTGGGAAACGATTCGGTAAAAAACGGCAGTATTAAACGTTGCAGTGAAATATGAAGGTGCGAATCAATCTCATCAATAAACACAACCCCTTCAAGTTCCAGCGGGCTTATTTCATAATACTTCGTCCGCATGATCAGGTCTGCGTAAACGTCAAAAATCGCCTTGTAACCGGCAGAAAGAGTTTGAAATGTATACGGGGGCTTGTTATCTTGCCGGATGTAAAATTTACTGTTATCCGGGTTAAAATTCAATGTAGCAGAATCGTCCTCAAACAGGTGTTTTAAATTTTTTTCAAACTCGGAAAACCATGCGGTAATGCTGTCGGCAAGAGGCTTATTATTATCTTCGGTAATAGCGAAGGAGCGCCTAGCTCTAAGGTTTAAGAGATGCTGTTCAAGTTTTATTCCTACGTTTTGGTTATAATCTGCCTCCCGGCTTTCTTCAATTTCAGTTTGAAGCCCCTGTGCCATTTTAGCTTCTGTAATATTTGCAAGCCGGTTGTCTTCAAAATAGCGAACTACCGCACGTCTGTCAGAGTATTTTGATGAAAATTGTGTCCAGTCAGGAATAATCGGATATAACACGCTCCTTATACTTTCTATTTGCTCTCTGTAATACTTTACATTATTTTCAAAGGTATCATAATCTGTCGTACCTATGGTCAATGAATTCAACTGTCTTTCAAAATACTCCAGATGTTGTTTTAACTGCAAAGGAGCATCATTTCTGACTTTGACGATGAATGAAACCGTTTTATCATATACAGCCCGAAGAAATGAAGTTTTCCCGGAGCCATTCCCGCCGGTAATAATCAGGTTTTTACCGTCAAGCGGAATATCTACCGATTTATTGGTATGCGGAATTAAACCTGTGATACGTTCTATATATCCTGTCATTTTTCCCACCTTATCATCCTCCCCCGCCGGTTGCCCAGCCTTTTGCTAAATCGCTTTGGGCATAGCGAAGCCAATCCTTTGCCAAATCAAGCACGGTCATAAAGAACCTCTCCTTTTTGATCAATAGTTCGCTCAATTGTAGGCAATTTTTTTCTAGCTTCAAAACGGCTTTTATAATTGGCAAGGACATCTACAGCCTTGTAGTTAGGATTCTTTGCAAGGTCTCTGTAAATATTTTGCAGAACCAGAATCGGTTTTTCCGAATCGTCTTTAAGAACAACAAAAAAATCATAATCGCTGTTTTCTCTGGGGTTTCCATAGGCATAAGAGCCAAAAAGAATTATCTTTTCGCAAGTTTCACCAACAGTATTGAGAATGCTGTCTTTAATCGCAATAATTTCGCTATTGACCATTTTACCTCCCCCGCCTTTACCAAAGAATACAGCCCGTGGCCGTCTCTGTCAATAGCCAGCCGGGGTGCCGCTTGCCGGGACTTGCCCGCAGGCTACCACACAAAATCCTTCAAAAAGCGGGCAACCTCGGCCATGCAGTCTTCCGCTTGAGGTTGAACCCCAATCCACTCGGCGAAAGCGTGCCCCAGGCCAAGATAGCGGACAACCCGCACCTCGCAGCCAGCCGCCTGCAACTTGCGCGCGTAAGCCTCGCCGTCAAGCCGCAAACAGTCGAACTCCCCGCAAAGAATAAGCGCCGGGGGCATCCCCGCCAGATTGCCAAGATAAGGACTCAGCCAAGGGACACTTTCGTCCTTCACACCCAGGACACAACCCAAAAGACCCTGCCCTGCGCAACGCATCGCAGTAATCCGGAAAAGAATCGCCTTTCTGTGATCCTTCAAGATAGTGAACTGATCTAGCGAGAAATGATAATTATCGTCCTCCCTGCCCGCCATGTTGACGACCGGGTACAAAAGAACCTGCGCCTTGACCATACCCGTTTTTTCATCCCTGTCCCGCATCGCGCAAACAGTCGCCAAGTTGCCCCCGGCAGAATCCCCCGCGATGCAAATCCTGTTTTTGTCGCCGCCAAAAGAAACCGCGTTGGCGTAAATCCATTTTAGCACCTCCCAGCAATCTTCCAGCGAAGCCGGGAAAGGATTTTCCGGAGCCAGCGCGTATTGGGCTTGAACCGCCACACAGCCGGAAAGCGAAACCACCAGCTTGACCATCTCTTCGACAGTGTCCGGTCTCCCCGCCGCAAAACCCCCGCCGTGCAGATAGTAAAACACAGGCAAAAGCCCCCCGCCGGGTGCACCTTCGCCGGGCGCCCCTTCGCC
>WRKI01000262.1 GCA_009778155.1 Spirochaetota bacterium | reverse complement strand
ATTATTTCAGCGAGGAAAATCTGCAAGGCGTTGAAGAGCGCGGGATGGAAGCGGTGATAAGCGACGGGCAGGGGGGCGGGAGCAAAAGCCTCCATGAAGGCTTCAAGTACGATGAAAAAGAGGATTGCTACGAGTGCCCCGCCGAGCGTTCCGTTTTGAGCAACAACGCCAACGTGCTGTGCATGGGCGAGCGCGTGATCGGGCACGAGCTTGCGAAAAAAATAGCCGGGGAATGGGTGAACCTTGAATTCAAGGACGGTCCTTCAAGCCCCAAGGTGCAGGAAATAATCGACATCGAAAGCCAAAAGATGAAGTAGCTGACGCTGATTTAGGGAATCACTGATTAACTCAAAGCTAATCAGTGCTTCCAACAAGAGCCGCCGATCAGCTTCAAACCAATCGGCGGCTTCCTGAATTTTCGTCAATCAGAGCGCGTTACAGATTCGCAAACCTCAAGCGCCCATTTTCGGTCTTCCTTGTTCCTGTACACCACTGAGATTACGAACATCTCG
Organism: Spirochaetota bacterium; assembly: GCA_009778155.1. Taxonomy (GTDB): domain Bacteria; phylum Spirochaetota; class Spirochaetia; order Treponematales; family Breznakiellaceae; genus WQXQ01. The sequence continues at coordinate 12,159 of WRKI01000262.1, read as the reverse complement.
CCCTCAACAGCGGCAGCAAGCAGAGTTTCAAACACCGGCTGGCCGTTCTCCTCAGTCTCGATGTGTGTAATTTTGGCGGAAATCTTCTTGTTGCGCAACTTAAAAGGCCTAAGCCCCTCCAGCGTTTTGCTAAGAAAATCATTCGAAGGTTCGCTTTTTTTGGGCTGGCTTTTTTGGAACGGGCCCCCTTTTACCTTAAAGCTAACAGTATTTATGCGGATAACCCTTTCGCCATGCCAAAAAATAGGGTTTGCGTTGTCTTCAATGTCAAAATGCATTTTTCCGCTGTGCAGGAATTCCCAGCCGTTAAACGACCTCCTAATAATGCCGCGCTTAAAACCCAAAACAGCCTTGCCAATGTTCGAAAAACGCGATTTTACTTGTTTTACCAAAGCCGAATTCGCCACAGCCTCATTCAAGTCCGCGCCAACATCAGCCCCCGCTTTAAGCCCTGCCAAAGCCGAAAGTTCGGCAAGCTCCAGCCACTCCGCGGCAGGGTAATCCAAACCGGTATCCATGGCGTAAGCCCTTTCAAAACACTCCAAAGTTGACTCAAGCATCCGCTTTTCAAGAGCTGTTTCCGGGATTAGCCAGTTAGCTTCGCAATGAATCATGTAAAGCGCCATGTTTCTGTAAAAAACCGCGTCCATATCCTTGTTCCACCAAACGAAAAATTCCGAGACATCTTCATTGCCATTTTTAACGCTTTCAAAAAAGCTCTTCTTGAAAGTACCCAGCGGACAGCAAGCATACGCCCCTGAAGTTTCGGGCGTCCAGTCGGCCGCAAAAGATACGGCAAGATTAGTAGCGCCTTTCTTATTCCATACGCTGAGTAACGTTTCGCTGGTCTTTTGCAGCCAGTCGCACATCTTGGATTGAAGCACGGCAAAATCGCGAGTTTGGTGATACCATGTCTCATCCTCGACAAATGACGGCTCCAAATTCAGAGAATCAATCAATTCGACCAAGTAAGCATGGTATCCCGGCCCGGCACTTACAGTTCTTGCATAAACGTGCAACTCGTTATCCTTCCACATGCCAAAAATAGGCGACTCGAACGGCGCAAGTTTTACGCTAAAGCCCGTCTGGTCAGATAAGTATACCGGATTCCAATTTGGAACCGGAGATGGCAAATTTTGAAAGATACGCTCATAGTACTCTTTTTTCGTTCTGCCGATCCGCTTTACAGAAAAGCGCATTGAAAAACCCATACCCATAAAAACTCCTAAAGAAAATTTGTTAGGGAAGCACTGATTAACTCGATGCCAATCAGTGTTTCCCGCGGCCTAAAGTCCGCATCCTCGATTGTATTTAATCATCGTTTTCTTAGCCCTCAATCCGAAGCTCCCTCGCGCCGCCGCCGCTGATTTTAAGCTCCGTTACCGCGCCCGTGCCGAAAACCGCTTCCATTTCCGCCCTGTACCCCGGCAGACAGTCCAAGGGAACATACGCCTGAACCGTGCCGGCAAAGCCGCCTCCATGCACGCGACAAGCGATGTCCTTACCGAGGCGGGAAGCGAAAGAATCAGTCAAGGCCAAGGCCACAGCCAGCGGCTGCCCGGCAAGACTGTGCGGCGATGAAATGTTCTGCAAAAGATTCTGCGAAGAAGCGCCGCTTTGCCTGACAAGCCCAAGAAAACGGGCAAAACTTTCGCAAAGCTCCTTGGAGCTACCGGCAGAGGCAAAAACCTGCAAAGCCGCGTGCATCTTATCGACAGTGTCGTTTTCGTTGAAGAAGTGCAGGGCGCGAAGAAGCGCCCGGTCGCCGCACTGCCGGCGCAAGTTTCCCATAACGCGCCCGTCGGCCAAGGCGCGGAAAAAAGCGTCTTTGCCGGCCTCCCTTAAATTGGCCGCCCCGAAAAAAGCCGCCACTGACTTCATCTCGGCGGGAATAGCCGCGTAGTCGCCAGTCAAGTCGGCATGATCACCCCCGGTGTTTACCACGCAAAGCGCATAACCGGCCGCCCCCGGATTAAAATCGATCTGGCTTATAACAGGCGCATCTCCGCCAAAATCAATCGCAACAGCGCCGCCAAAGGCACTGGCCGCCTGATCCATTAAACCGCAAGGCTTGCCGTAATATAAATTTTCCGCTTTTTGCGCAATTTTTGCAATTTCAACCGCCGCAAGACGGCCGCCGTTGTAAAGACAGTCGAAAATCTTCGCAATCAAAACCCCGATGGCGGCGGAAGAAGAAAGCCCCGAACCGGGAAACACCGTGCTGTCAATATTTGCAGACCAGCCCCTTACCGGAATGTTACGCGACACAAAACCGGCCGCAATACCGCGCACAAGAGCCTCCGTCTTGCCTTTTTCGTTTTCGCGCACACTCGTATCGCTTATGTCAATGTCAACATCTGGAAAACCGGTAGACCTGAACGACACCCTTGCGTCGTCCCGCCCCGCCGCCACAGCCACAGCGTCAAGCTGGACAGCGGCGGCCAAAACCTTCCCGTTGTTATGATCCGTATGATTTCCGCCAAGCTCCGTGCGCCCTGCCGCCGTAAAAAAACGCACACTGCCTGCGGCCTCCGGGAAACGCGAGCGCGGGAATAAAGCGTCGTCTAAAAAACCGCTCGCAAGTTTCACATAACGGGCGGCCTCTTCCCCCGCCCCCCGGCCTTCAAACGCGCTAATCCATTCTTTGCCTGTCATAATCATCCTCCCACAAACTTCTTCCAGTCGGAAGGGGAAACACCCGTTTTGTTTTTGAAAAGCCGCGAAAAATAATAAGGATCGTCAAAACCCATTTTGTATGCCGCTTCTTTTACGCTTAAATCCTTGCGCTCAAGAACACTCTCTGCCTTGTGGATTTTTATTTGAATGTAATACTGGTAAGGTGTCATGGAAGTGTAGGCCTTAAAAATTTCGTTAAGCCGGGAAGTGCTAATGCCAAGCTGGTCAGAGACCGCCGTCAAATTGATTCTTCCAAAAATGTTCGATTCCATAATATGCTTGGCCTTCTCGACAATTTGCTGATAAAAGTTCGGCTGGTCTTTTCGCCTCTCCCTTGCAAGCACCTCTGCAATAATGGAAAGAATCGCCGCGCAAGCCTTCATCTGGAAAAGCGGACGCTGTGCGCTCACCTCTTCAAAAATCATGCTGTAAAGGGAGAGGACAGACTTGCTCGGCCCAAGCTCGAAGAAAACCTGATCGGCAAGACGGCCTTCGTCAACCAAGCCCGAAAAATAATCCCCCTTGAAGCCCACCCAGTATTCCTGCCAGCCCGTTTCAAGCAGGGGCTGGTAGCTGTGCTTTACCCCCGGCAGAACAAGCAGAATCGAGCCGGGCTTTACCCTGTAAGCCGCGCCCCCCGACTCGAACACCCCCTGGCCGCTTGCCACATAAACCACCTGAAACTCCGGCAATACGCGCCCTTGAGCTACAGGTTTGAAAAGGGGAGGGTGCTCGTTTTTTTTCGGCGGATAAACCGTGCCAACCGGGACGCGGGCGGCCCCGGCCGTTGTGCACAGCATCCCCAGTTTTTCGTCCTCTTTGCTGTAGGGCAAATAATGGAAGAAAGAGTCGTCTCTATGAACCGCGCCGTGATTTTTCGCGCCGTGATCGTTCACGCCTTCACATTGAGCCATAAATCATGATACAATTTTTTATCTATCTTTTCAATAGAAAAGTCCATTCACGGATTGCCGCCGCCATGCGATGATTAGAAGATAGAAGTGAGGGCTTATGGACAAAGTTCTGGAGTTGCGAGGTGTTTCCAAATCTTTCCCTGGCGTAAAGGCGCTTTCCGACGTGCGCTTCGACCTAAAACCGGGGGAAGTCCACGCCCTTATGGGGGAAAACGGGGCGGGCAAGTCCACCTTCATAAAGATAATTACGGGCGTGCACCAGCCCGACTCAGGCGAGATTTTTATCGCCGGCAGCCCCGTCAGCATAAAAACGCCGCTTGACGCGCAGGCGCTGGGGGTCGCGGCCGTTTACCAGCACGTTACCTGTTTCCCGGACCTTACCGTCGCCGAAAATATTTTCATGGGGCACGAAAAAACCGCCCGCTCTGGCCGCATCGATTGGAAGGCCATGAACAGCGAGGCCGACAATCTTTTGTTGCAGCTTGACGCAAAGTTCGACAGCCGCGCGGAAATGGGGCGGCTCTCTGTCGCCAAACAGCAGATTGTCGAAATTGCCAAGGCACTTTCCGCCAACGCAAAAATTATCATTATGGACGAGCCGACCGCCGCGCTTTCACGGCGGGAGTGCGAAGAGCTTTACCGGATCATTTTCGGGTTAAAAGAGAAGGGCGTTTCGGTTATTTTCATTTCGCACCGTTTTGAAGATGTATACCGGCTCTCCGACAGAATTACCGTGTTCCGAGACGGCAAGTATATCAACACATGGAAGAAAGAAGAGGTGAGCGAAAACGATCTTGTCGTGGCGATGGTGGGGCGGGAAATCGTCCAGTTTTTTCCCAAGCGGGATGTGGCCGCCGGTGAAGAAGTGTTCCGGGCGGAAGGCTTGGGAAGGGCGGGCTTTTTCCGCGATGTAAGTTTTTCGGTAAAATGCGGCGAAATAGTGGCCTTGACGGGGCTTGTCGGCGCGGGGCGCACAGAAGTTTGCGATGCGATCTACGGCGTTACGTCATACGATGCCGGCAGCATAAGCCTTGACGGAAAAAAACTGCCGCATCTTACGCCTGTCAAGGCAATTGATGCCGGCATAGGACTTTTGCCAGAAGACCGCCATAAGCAGGGGCTTTTATTGCGCTGGGAAATTTCCAAAAATATCAGCCTTCCGTTTTTGAAAAAATACACGAACTACAGCATGGTTGACACAAAAAAAGAAGATGCCCAGGCGGGAGAAGTTGCGGGAAAACTGAAGGTAAAAGCGACAAGCGTGCATGACAAGGTTTCGACACTTTCCGGCGGCAACCAGCAAAAGGTCGTTGTCGCAAAACTTTTGGGCGGCAACATGAAGCTGATAATTATGGACGAGCCGACAAAGGGGGTGGATGTCGGCGCGAAGGTGGCCATTTACGAAGTGATGAACGATCTTGTAAAATCGGGTTACGGCATCATAATGATATCATCTGAAATGCCGGAGGTTCTTGGCATGAGCGACCGGGTTGTCGTCATGCGGGAAGGCCGCGTAACGGCAACTTTCAACACAAAAGAGGCCGATCAAACAATGATACTGAAGGCCGCCATGCAGGATACCGGCGCGGCCTAGGGGGAAAGGGGTAGGGGATGGAACACAAGGGGGGTGAATATAAAATGTTGTCGCACAAAGTGCTGTCGCAAAAATTAAATGCGCTTTCTAATTTCCGCGAATTGGGGCTTTTGTTTTTTATCATTGTGTTAATCGTCGCCGTGCAACTGCGCAACCCGGCCTTTCTTACCCTGCACAATTTGGGGAATCTTTTAACAAACACGGCCATTCTGGGAATCCTCTCCGTCGGAATGATGATGGTGATCTTGACCGGCGGGATAGACCTTTCCATTGGGGCGACGCTCGCGTTTTCCGGCATGGTAACAGCTCTAACAGTAAGAGCCTTTCCCGAACTGCCGCCCGCTCTTTTGGTTCTGCAAAGTATTTCGATCGGAGCCGCCACGGGGCTTGTCGTAGGAACCCTCGTAGCGCGTTTTTCGATTTTGCCAATAATCGCAAGCCTTGGCATGATGAACGTTATGCGCGGCCTGACCTTCGTCGCATCCGGCGGCGGCTGGGTAAGCGCGCACCAAATGCCGGCAAGCTTTACGGGCATTGCCACGGGTTCCGTTCTTGGCGTGAACAATCTTGTGGCGACGGCTGTGGGCGTTTACATTGTCTTCTATTATTTCATCAATTTTACGCGCACCGGCAGGCGCATGTACGCCGTAGGCTCCAACCGCGAAGCGGCCGAGGTTATCGGCCTGCCTGTCAAGCGGATTATCACATTGGTTTACACGCTCATGGGGGCGCTCTCCGGGCTTGCCGGGGTTTTGTGGGTTTCGCGTTTTGCATCAGCGCAAGGCGACACGGGCACGGGTGTCGAGCTTCAAGTGATTGCCGCCTGTGTCTTGGGCGGCATTGCAGTCTCCGGCGGGCGCGGCAAGGTGTCGGGGCTTATCTTGGGCGTTATCCTGTTCGGCATTGTTGCGAATGTCCTTCCGCTAATTCATGTGTCGCCATTCTGGCAACAGGCGATACAGGGCGCGGTTATTTTAACCGCGATTGTTATCAATGTTTTGACAAAGCGAAACAGCGACAGGATCAGCCTTCGCAAAAGGGTGATATAGGGGGGATTATGGCAGACAGAGCGTTAAGCGTAGAAAAGCCTTGGAGCTTAAAACAGTTTTTATTTCAGTGGGAGTGGCTGTTGGCGCTGATTTTTATTCTTGTCATGGCGGCTAACAGTTTTATCTCGCCGTTTTTTCTTAACGCAAGCACCCTGCTTCACGCGCCGCGCAACTTTTTAGACAGGGGCTTTATCGTTTTCCCCATGATGATGGTAATCCTGCTGGGAAGGATCGATATTTCAGTCGGCTCCAATGTCGCCCTAACGTCGGTTATCATGGGGGTAACATTCAATGCCGGGCTTCCCATGCCGCTGGCCATTGTGTTGGCACTCTTTGTCGGGACAATCCTGGGCGGAATCACAGGCCTTTTGCAAATTAAATTTTTCGAGCTTCCCGCCATGATTGTTACTCTTTCTACGATGATTTTATACCGGGGCATAGCCTTTATGATTTTGGAAAACATGGCCGCAGGCGGCTTCCCCGATTGGTTTTTGTTTTTCTCTTGGGGCTATGTCGGGCGCATTCCCTTTATTCTTTTGGCCTTTGCCGCCGCCGCTGTCATTTTTGGCATTGTTATTCACAAAACAGCCTTCGGCAGAACCATTTACGCGATGGGAAACAATTTTCTTGCCTGCAAGTATTCCGGCATAAAAACCGACAGGGTTCTGTTAAAGGTGAGCCTTTTGACAGGGCTAATGTGCGCGGTATGCGCAATTTTTCTAACATCGCGCATGGGAAGCACAAGGCCTAACGTGGCGATAAATTACGAGCTTGACGTAATCGCGATGGTCGTGTTAGGGGGCGTGAGCACCGCCGGCGGCACGGGCAAGATCGCCGGCCCAATTCTGGCTATTTTTATCATCGGTTTTCTTAACTTCGGCCTTGGGCTTATGAACATATCGGCGCAGGTAAATCTTATCATCCTTGGCCTTATGCTCATCCTTTCGGTTCTGGTGATGAACCTGCGTTCTGGCAAACCTAAGGTTTAGATTTGCCTCAGATATGCGAAAATCCATAAAACAAAGCGTTTTATGGATGTAAAACGGGAAAAATCGCCCGTATGGGCGGTTTAACATATATTTGTTTCAGGGGGACGAAAATGAAGAAAGTAATTTTGCTTTCGCTTATCATGGCTGTAGCCTTTAGCTCGGCATTATTCGCCGGGGGGCGGCAGCAGGCAGGGCCAGAGCGGCACGCCTTTGTTTTCAAAAACACAGGCAATCCTTTCGGCGATCGTATGATGGACGGTTTCCGCCAGAGCATCGAAGCGCAGGGCTACGAAGCGATTCTTATGGCGCCGGCTCTACCCACGGCGGAAGCGCAAATCCAGATTATCGACCAGCTTATCGCGCAGCGCGTAACGTCGATCACGGTTGCCGCCAACGATTTTGACGCATTGCAGCCGGCTCTGATCAGGGCAAGGAACCAAGGGATAACAGTAGTTTCGACAGACTCTGCTGTTAATCCGGCAAGCCGCATTACCCATGTGAACCAAGCGGACACTTGGATGATAGGCCAAACTCTTGTGGAAGCTGTCTACGATTTGACCGGCGGCTCCGGCGACTTTGCGATTCTTTCTGCCACAAGCACCGCGTCGAACCAGAACGCTTGGATTGCGGTAATGCAGGAAGTTTTGCAGCAGTCCCGGTTCCAAAACCTTAATCTTGTAAGCATTGTTTTTGGCGACGATCTTCCAGACCGCTCGACCATCGAAGCGCAAGGTCTTCTTACAAGCTTTCCTAATCTTCGGGTAATCGTTGCACCTACCACTGTAGGCATAGCGGCCGCATCGAGGGTTGTAACGGATCAGGGGTTGATCGGGCAGGTGATTGTTACCGGCCTTGGCCTTCCTTCCCAAATGGCCGCTTACATTGATAACGGCGCGGCTCCCTATATGTACTTGTGGAATCCGATCGAGATGGGGTACCTTGCCGGCTACACGGCGGTCGCTCTTTCCAGAGGCAACATTACGGGAAATGCGGGCGAAACTTTTACGGCGGGCAGGCTTGGCCAGTTCTCTGTTACCCAGGCTCCTGACGGCGGCACGGAAATTTTGATGGGCGCGCCTTACAGGTTTGATGTTACAAATATCAACGAATGGATGGATGTGTTTTAATTGATTCACCTAACGGGCTTGTCCGGCATTGTTTGTACTTTGTACAAACAACGCTCCCGGACAAGCCCAACACAGGGAGGGTAACATGAGACGAAACGCTTTTGCCATGCGCCTGCGGCCGGGTTGCCAGGGCGAGTACAAAAAAAGACACGATGAAATTTGGCCAGAGCTAAAGGCGGAGTTGCGCAAGGCCGGGGTTTCGGATTATTCGATTTATCTTGATCCAAAAACCCACACGCTTTTTGCTTTTCAATATCTTGCCGATGACGCTACGGACGGCGAGCTTGCTCAAAAAGAAATTGTAAAAAAATGGTGGGGCATGATGAAAGACCTTATGGAGACAAACCCGGACGACTCTCCTGTAAGCGATCCGCTAATAGAAATGTTCCACATGGACTGAAGGGGGAAAACATGGAATCCCGTAACGATACGGAGACTGCGGCCTTTGCCGTCGAAAAAGTTTATTCACTGGCAAAGGCCGCTTACGCCGCCTTTGGTATCGATACCGACAATGCGATAAAAGCCGCGTCGAATATTCCTATATCGATCCACTGCTGGCAGGGGGACGATGTTACCGGCTTTGAAGGAGCCGCCGGGCTTTCCGGCGGGATACTTGCCACGGGGAACTACCCCGGCAGAGCGCGTAACGGGGACGAGCTTCGCGCCGATGCCGAGTTCGCCTTTTCGCTTATTCCGGGGGAAAAACGCTTTAGCCTGCACGCATTGTATGCGGAAACGGATGGCAAAAAAGTCCAGCGGGACGAGCTTGCCCCAGAGCACTTCAAAAAATGGATGGACTGGTCGGCGGCGAAAAAAATCAATCTGGATTTTAATCCCAGTTTTTTTTCCCACCCGCTGTCCCACGCCGGCACGCTCTGTTGTGCCGACAAAAACACGCGGGATTTCTGGATTCGCCACGGCAAGGCTTCGCGTAACATCGCCTCCGCCTTTGGCGCAAACCAAGGCAGCCATGCCGTAAACAACATCTGGATTCCCGACGGCTCCAAAGACATTCCCGCCGACCGTCTTTCCCCCCGGCAGCGTCTGCTCGACGCGTTAGACGAAATTTTTTCGGCCAAGGCAAGCGCCGGGGTGCTTACTGACACGCTGGAGTCCAAGCTCTTTGGCATTGGCAGTGAATCTTATGTTGCCGGCTCCCACGAGTTTTACCTGGGTTACGCCGCCTCTAAGGGGATCGGGCTTTGCATGGACACAGGGCATTTCCACCCTACCGAAACAATCGCTGACAAAATTTCTGCGACTCTTCTCTTTGTTCCAAGCCTGCTGATTCACTTTAGCAGGGGAATCCGCTGGGATTCCGATCATGTTACAATTTTTTCGGACGATTTACGCGATGTTTGCCGCGAAATTGTCCGGCAAAACTGCCCCCAGAGGATAAACATTGCCCTTGATTATTTTGACGCTTCGATCAACCGCATTGCCGCATGGGTTATCGGAACGCGCAGTTTGCGAAAAGGTTTTCTGGAGGCGTTTTTGGAACCGGCCGCCCTGTTACGCGATGCGGAAAACTCAGGCAGAAACCACGAGCGGCTGGCTCTCATGGAGGAGTTCAAAACACTGCCCTTCGGCGCAGTCTGGGACAAACTCTGCCTTGATGCAGGCACCCCCGTCGGCAGCGGCTGGCTTGGCAGTGTCGGCGAGTACGAAAAAACAGCGCTTGCCGGGCGGAAATAGCGCATAACTGACCGCCCGCCCGGCGGCCAGTTATGCGAATACTAAAGCGTAACAACTTCCTTCGCTTGCTTCAACTTGGAAAGAATATGCGCGCTCGCCTCTTTAACCTCGTTGGCCTGGGATTTTACATCTTGGGAAAGCGTTTGCAGTTTTTGCATTTCCTTGTGAATCGAACCGCTTTGCTTGTGAATCGTTTGGGAACCTTCCTGCACCTGGGAAGTCATATTGTCAACCGACCTTAGAGCGTTCAAAATCCGCTCGCCCCCTGCCGCCTGCTCTTCCACATCTCTGTTTACAGACAAAAAAGCTTCGCCGATAGTTTTGATAGCGGAAAAGATAATACCCATGGCAGCCACTGTTTTGCCGGAAGCGTCAGTTATAAGCGCGATCCTCTGCTCCATTTTTTTAACCTCTTCGGAAATACTGTTGGATTCCTTGCTTGAAAGCTCCGCCAGTATGCGAATTTCTCCGGCAACCACGGCAAAGCCCCTGCCCGTTTCCCCGGCGTGTGCCGCTTCAATTGCGGCGTTCATGGCAAGCAAGTTGGTCTTGGCCGCAATGTCGGAAATAGTTTTGTTAGCTTCTTGAAGCATTTGGGACTGTTCCTGTATTCGCTTTATTTCTTCCGCCAGCTTGAGCATCATTGTATGCCCGTTAGTTGAAGAACTTGCAAGAACTTCCATTGTGTCTTTCGAGTTGTGCATGGATGCGCGTATAGAGTTAATGTTGGCAACCATTTGCTCGATCGCGCCGGACGATTCGCTTATGCCGGCAGCCTGCGCGTTCACCGCATTGTTAAGGGAATCAATCGAAGTTGAAATCGCATTGATCGATCCTGCTGTTTGGGCTACGGAAGACAACTGCATACTGGTTTCGTCTAACATATTTTCCATGTTGCCGTCTATCAGCCCCAAGTTATCAGTAGAATCCGATATGATCTTTTTAAGCTGGTTTCCGCTATCGACCATTTTTGACAGATGCTTGCTCAGCTCGTCTATGGCTTTTTCCAACTGATCCCGTATAAACAAAAGCGCTTTCTGTATTTCCCCAAGCTCATCGTTTCTGACATTTTTTATGTCAACGCCAAATTCCATGTTAGCCAAAGTGTTAGCCACATTTTTTATTTCCGTAATGGGCTTTATAATGGAATTTGCAATCAAAAAGGCAAGAACCCCCGCAAAAAGAATGCTCAAAGCGAGAGTAATACCCAAGGTAGTAACGGCGCGTCTGTGCAAGGAAGCGACAAAAGCATAGTGAAAATCCGCGCCCCACACGCCGATAAGGTTTCCGTTTACGATAAGCGGCAAAAAGGCCGATACGAAAGTGCCGTAAGCGTCGGTATATGGCTCACTTGTTATTTGAAAAGTCATTGTGTTGAAGGCCGCAGTAAGCTCCGGGGGCTGGTCATCATAACCCAAATAGTTGTCCGCCCCTCTTTGATATTCCGAAGACAGGGGCATCCAGTATCTTCCGTCCGTTCTTACTACGAAATAAATGAACTCCATGTCAAAGGCCGCTTTTATTTCGTTCATTATTCTAATGGCCTCCCAGTAATGATCGTAGTCGGCCTCTTTTGCTTGCAGCAACCTCTCCCCTCCTTCCCGGGCCAAGGGAACAAGCTGGTTGGTCAGTTCAAGCGCCTTGGAAAGGCTCGTTTGGTAAGTGTATGAAATATACCTGCTGTACTCCAAGTACATGACAACCCCTACGCCAAGGGAAATCACAACCCCCATTCCTACAAAAAACGCAAAGAACTTCCATTTTAGGCTGAGAAAATTCATATTTTTCATGCCGGGCACAACCTCTTTTTTTTGTTTTGCAAGGCTTTTTCAACTTTTTGAATACGGAATACCATTTTACACCTCTTTTTCCCTAAAAATTGTAAATACGGGCAGTTTGCGCCGCAGGGCGGCAAAACCGTCTGTAAAAATATGCCATTTTTCAAAAAAAAAGTCAAGACGGCGGCCTTGCCTTTACACGACAAACGCATGAACGACATGAGCCTCGGAAGTATCTCACACAAAGGCACGAAGGCACAAAGGTTAAGAGGGTAGGCGAGATTATGATAGCTCTGCGTCTTCATTCTTGCCTTAACAGAGTACAAAAAGGAGGTAA
>WRKI01000261.1 GCA_009778155.1 Spirochaetota bacterium | reverse complement strand
TAATCGTGCCGCGCACGGCGTAGCCTTCCTGCTTTTTTTTCTGCACCTCGACAGTTATGTTAAGCAGGGCGCTTTCGCCGGACAAGTCCCCGACCATGCCGCGCTCCAGAACGTCTACCAGCGTCACGCTCTGAACAGTAGTCCGCTCCAAGGGCGGAATGGACGCAAGGCTGTGGATTTTCCGCAGGGCGTTCACAAGCCCTGTGATTATTCCGTTGTTTTTGTTCCCCGCGAAAGTGCCGGTGAACACATCGTTGTTCATAAACGATAATTCGCCGCGCCCTTCCTCGACTTCCTGCCGGGTGAACCGCCTTTTCGTCCGGCCGGCTATTTCGGCAAGTGCCTCTTCCAAGACAACCCTGCCGGGTGGCTTTTTTCCGCTCAAGTTTGTGCTTTCATCATTCGCCATTTGCTTCTATAATAAACGAAAAAGCCCGCTTTTGCAAGCCGGCTGACAAGGCGCACTTTTTACACGCCCTGCCCTGCCCCGGCAAAAGCCGGGGCAGCTTTTCGCGCCGCTAAAGGCCGCAGCAAGGGCACAAAGCCCACAACGAAATTCCCGCCAGTATCATTTTGCCAGTCTGTCCATCCGTCCCAATTTGCTTGAATTTCTGCCAAAGTGCGGGGAGCGGCGATTTTTACATCCTGCTCAAGAAGCAATTCAACATGGCTTGCCATGCCCTGAGCGGCATTTTTTGCCGCATCTTCCAAGGTATCGCCCGCCGAATGAAAGCCAGGTATATCGGGCACGACAACACAATAACCGCTTTCCCCTGGAATGGTTTCAAAAAAAGCGACATAACCATTTTTTTCCATGTCATTTCCTTTTTATGCGCCGATAGACTTGAACTTTCATATCCCACGCATCTGTCTTTTTATGCTTCCGGCTGTTCCAGGCCTTATAATTTTCTCTGGATGCGGGATAGTTACAATTCCCTTTTTAATTGGGTGTTTAAAGTGGTGGTGCGAAGCATTCACCCTGTCCAAAAACCAGCCGTCCGCCATGACTATCTTTATCCACTCCGCACTTGATTTTAGATTTGCTATATTCTGTATCCTTTTCTACATCCTACATCAGAATAGACAATTATCTGTATCCCGTCAAGACGGCGGAGGCAGACTGCTAGCCTGCTTCCGCCGCCCTGCCCCGTCCGGCAAAAAAAAACGCTACTTTTTTCGCCCCATTTTGCTGAAAGCCTCGGCAAAGGGATTGTAGGTGGAGCCGTCGTCGTTGGGTGAACCCCCGCGACCCTTGCCGGGGCGGAAATCGTCCTGGCGGCCTTGCCCGCCGGACTTTGGCGCGGCGGCTTTGGCTCCCACAGGCTTCGCTCCGGCAGACTTTTCCCCTGCGGGTTTTGCGCTGGGGCTTTTGCGGGAAAGACCAATGCGCTGTCTGTCTCTGTCAAGGTTTATAATGCGGAACTCCAGAACATCGCCTACTTTGACAGCCTCCAGCGGGTCTTTGATAAAACTGTCGCTCAATTCTGAAATGTGGACAAGCGCAGTTTCCTTTATGCCCAAATCTACGAAAGCGCCAAAATCGACAACGTTTTTTATCTTGCCGGTAACCGTCATGCCTTCTTTAAGATCGGCAAAACTGATAATGTCTTTTCGCATAATGGGCACCGGGAAGTTTTCGCGCGGATCGCGGCTGGGCTTTTTAAGCTCCTCTTCGATTTCGCGTATCGTTGTTTCGCCAACGCCGTGCTTCTCTTTTAGCGCGGTGATCGTTTTGCCGTCCAAACTGTTCCCGGCCGCGGTGTTGCCTTTGGCAACCTCGCCTTTGGCAACCTCGCCCGCGCCGCCAGTCTCCGTGGCGGTAAGAGCTTCGCGAATGTCCCTTGCCACATTGTAGTTTTCCGGGTGAACCCATGTGTTGTCCAGCGGCTCGGAACTTTCCGGGATTTTTAGAAAACCCGCGCATTGCTCGAAACTTTTCGGCCCCATGCCCGGCACCGAATTCAGTTGATCCCTGTTTGTTATGCGACCTTTTTCGTTGCGGTACTGGACGATTTTTCGCGCCAACGAACTGTTCACGCCGGAAACATAACGCAAAAGCGACGAACTTGCCGTGTTCAAATTTACCCCGACATTGTTCACAACCGATGACACAACCGCATCCAGCGAGTCGGAAAGTTTTTTCTGGCTAAGATCGTGCTGGTAAAGCCCCACGCCGATAGACTTCGGATCGATTTTTACAAGTTCCGCAAGCGGGTCTTGCAAACGCCGGCCAATCGAAATCGCGCCGCGTATCGTAAGGTCAAGATCGGGGAACTCTTCGCGGGCAATATCCCCGGCGGAGTAAACGGACGCGCCGTCCTCGTCTACAACCGTGTACAAAACTTCAAGGCCGTTATCTGCAATCATCGCGCTGACAATTTCCTGCGCTTCCCGGCTGCCGGTGCCGTTCCCCACGGCGATAATCTGCACATCGTATTTTCGCACGGCTTCTAAAAGCGTGCGTTTGGATTCTTCGACTTTGTGGTTTTGAATAACGGCGTGCCCAAGGTACTTCCCGGTGTCATCCAAAAAGGCGCACTTTGTACCAGTTCTAAGGCCGGGGTCAATTCCCATAACGCGCTTGCCCTTGATCGGCTGCTGCAAAAGCAGGTTGCGAAGGTTCTCGCTGAAAATGCCGATGCCGTGGTCGTCGGCCGCATCGCTTTGGTCGCCCCTTATTTCGCGTATTACCGCCGGGGAAAGCAGGCGTTTAAGGCCGTCTTCCACGGCGGTTTTGTGGTAGCTGTTGTAAAGCGAGTATCTTTTTTGCAAAAGTTCCACGGCGATAATCTCGTCTACATCTATCGTAACGTGAAGCGCCTCTTCACGCTCGCCGCGATTGATCGCCAAAATACGGTGTGATTTTATTTTGCTCAACGCTTCTTTGTAGTCCCAGTACATTTGGTAGACGCTTGTTTTTTGCGCTTCTTCGTCGCCCTTGCCCTCTTTTCCGGAGCCTTTTACGATGATAAAACCGTCTTTTATATAGAAGGATTTGATCATGGCGCGGTTTTCGCTTTCTTGCGAAACTTCCTCGGCGATTATGTCCATTGCGCCTTGCAACGCGTCCTCGACAGTGGCGACGGAAAGCGCCGGGTTTTCATCGTCTTGTTTTACAAACTCGGCGGCCTTTGCCACAAGTTCGGCATCGGCAAGCTCGCGCATGGCGGCGGCCAGCGGTTCCAAGCCTTTTTCGTGGGCGATCATGCCCCGCGTCTTTTTTTTGCGCTTGTAGGGCAGATAGATGTCTTCCAGCTCGGCAAGCGTTATCGCTTTTTTTATGTTTTCATAAAGCGTCTCTGTAAGTTTGCCCTGCTCGAAAATGCCGCGAATTATTTCGATCCGCCGGCCTTCCAAGTTTCTGCCGCTGTTCATCTTGCTTTCTATGTCGCGTACTTGAACTTCGTCCAAGCTGCCCGTTTTTTCTTTGCGGTAACGGGCGATAAAGTGAACTGTGTTTCCTTCGGCAAAAAGTTCGGCTACTGCCAAAACTTGATTTACCGGCAGCGTCATTTTTTCCGCCACATCCTTAACCAACTGCGCCTCGTCAACTTTTAAGGCGTCAATAAAATCCTTGTCTAAATCCATAAAACCTGCTCGTGTTTCTCTTCAGCTAAAAATAGCAAAATACAACGTATTTTGCAAGCTGTTAAATAGGCTTGCAAGCAAGCCTATTTAATCAGCCATGTTACAAAATGTACGATACCTTGGCTTCCTCGAAGGAGCCTTTTTTGGAAGGCTCTTGATCCGGGGTTCCAATGGCGATTACGCAAAACGGAACCTTTGGCTCCGGTATGTCAAAAAGTTCGCGCATTTCGGCTATCCTGTTTTCCTTGGGATGCACGCCGCACCAGCAAGCGCCAAGCCCCATGTCAACGGCTTCCAAAAGAATGTTCTGCGTGGCCGCCGCGCAGTCTTGCGGGTAAAAGCCTTCCTGCGGCTCCCCAATCTGCGGCAGCGCAACGACGACTATTGCCGCGCTCGCTGTCCGGCACATTTGGGCAAAGGGATGCGTGTTGGCAATCGCGTCCAGCTTTTGCCGGTTTGTAACGGCGATAAACTCCCAAGGCCGCGAGTTGCAGGCAGAGGGCGCGTGCATTGCCGCATCCAAAAGCCGGTCTAACTGCTGGCGCGAAACGGGCGCATCGGCCTTAAACTTTCTGACGCTCCGGCGTTTTTCAATCAACGAATTCATTTTTCCTCCTTAAGCCTATTGCATCCTAAAGGCTGCAATATATGCTTTTTAATCTTCGGTTTGTTCCGAGCAAGCCGCAGCCTGCCCGGAGCGAACCGGTCTTAGATAAAATTATTGATGGTTTTTTTCTCCTCGGCAACGGCAACATAAGAGCTTGTGTGCGCGGCTACATAAGAGATAAACGCGCTCAACATGACATCTATAAATGTGCCAATGGCGATAAGGTAAAAAGCCAGCGGCTGTAAAATTAGATAACCCGCCCGAAACTCCCCGCCGCCGTACATAAGGCAAAGGGCGGCTATGGCGATAAAGGCTCCGTTGCCGGGGTGGCGCACCAGCATAAAGGAAACGAGCAGGGCCTGCAAGCCGATGTACACAAGCGTCATCGGGGCGATGTGCAGGTAGGCGAATGAGCTGATTATGACGATAAAGCCCACGGCGGCGACCATCGCGCTGCCGCCCCTGCAAAATACGGCGCAAAGGCTCAGCGAGACGGCGCAAGCCCGCCGCCTTACGCCAAGGTTTTCTTTCAAGTGTCTTGTCAACACAATGAAGGAAAAGTTGACATCCCCAGAGACAAAGCCGGCGATTGCCGGCCCAAAAAGGCCGTAAAGGATGCGCCAGGGGTTTTCCTTTGGCCGCAACAGGTACAATAGCAGGGGCAAAAACCCGAAGCAAAAAACAAGGGCAAAGGCTCCCAGCACGATGATCAAGTCGCGGAAAACGCCCGACTGCAAGACGCTCTGGTAGCGTATTGCCCAAAAAGCGGCCAGCACGATCAAGATGAAGCCCAGTATCTCGGTAAAAAAAGACGCAATATAATAGAAGATTCTGGAAAGCGAGTCGATAAGGGCGACTACCGGCTTTGCAAAGTTGCGGTCATAATTTAGCCCCATGCCTAGGAAAAAGGCAAAAACGCAAAGCGGCAAAAGATAGATGCCGTCCCCGGCAAGCGCGGCGAACATATTGGCGGGGAACAGCGCCTCGACGCTGCCTGCGGTTTCTATGTTCAGGGCTTCAAACTGCCCGGTTAGCCCAATGGGGATGCGTTGCGGCGCAAAAAGCACCGACACAAGTATCCCGGCGGCTATGACAAAGCCCGATGACAGAACTATCAGTAAAGAATTTTTTAACACAAAACGCCAAAAACCACCGCTTTGCCGCAACTCGTAAACGGCCATCGTTAAAGAAAATACCAAAACAGGAACAACCGCATAACGCCCTATGCCTAAGGCCAGGGATTCCAGCCATTGCATGGCCAAAATAGAGTGCTGGCTTTCAGTTGGCAGCAAAAACCCGATAGCAAAACCCAAAATTGACCCAACTAGCAACTTTATCCAAACTCTCATAAATCCAGCATACCGAATTTAGAAAATTTAGGCTAGTGGTCTGATAGCCGCCGCTAACAAGTCTGTCAAGTCCGCCCGGCCACAAAGCGAAAAATTTTTCACCACGATCCCCCCTTCGTGCCTTCGCGTGAGCTTTTCCCCGGCAAAATTTCCCCGGCGAATGCCCCGTTACCAGTCCCAGCTTGAGAGCCGTCTGCCGACTGCGCCTTCTATAAGGGCGCAGGCAAAGGCTTTTGCCTCGGCCGACGACTTGTTGTCCATCGCGATAGATGCCGGCTTGGACAGCTCAATCTGCGGCGAAAGACGGCGGACGGCGGCAAACCAGCGGCGGCAGCCGGGGCCTAAACGCAAAAGACTGCCCTGGCGCGGGTCCTCCCCGCCGCCAACACAAGACGCGTCTTTACAAGACGGGCAGAGGATTTCCCCTTCCCTGGCATCGTACCAGAGCGCGGCGGCGAAATCGTCTTTTTTGCCGCATTTGCCGCAAAAGTCAAGCCCCGGCAAAATGCCTAGGAAATCCGCCCAGTTGAAAAAAAAACAAAGCAGAATGTGGCGGCAGGCCGGCTCGCCGGAATGCTCAAGGGCATCGAGGGTTTCTTGCGCAATGCTCAAGGCCGCCGCCCAATCCCCGCCGCCGCCGGCGCTTGCAAGGATCGTTTCGCAGACAGCCGCCGCCGCCATTGTCCGCTCGTAAAGCTCGCGCAGGCCGGCACGCCAGTTTTGCACGTCAAAATCGTTTAACTTTCGCGTGTCCTTTACCGGGTTGTGGTAAATCCAAATTTTCCCCGAGTGAAAGGGCGAGGCATACGAGCGCAGTTTGCTCTTAGCCCCGCCGAAAACCGTCGCGCGTAAGATTCCCTCTTCACTTGTTAAAAACCAGGCCTCCCGGTTTGCCCCTTGGTTCGCGCCCAAGGCTCCGGAATTCGATCCGCCCGCTCTTAAAACCAGCGCGTTGTATACGGCCTCCCTCGGCATCGCCCCAGCCCTCCTACAACTCCAGCGCGAAAACCTTGCTGTTTCGCTTTTCGTCGTATTTTTCGCGCTTTTTCTCCGGCAGGCTGGCAACCGCCGCCGATTCAAAGCCCAGCGATTCAAACCAATCGTGTGTGCGGGTGGTAAGGATGAAGACACGGCGCATTCCGATTTTTCGGGCTTTTTCTATTAAATAGCCGACTATCCGGCTGCCAAGTCCAAGCTGGGTGTACGCGGGATCGGTCGCGATTGCCGCAATCTCTCCCTGTCCCTCTCCCCAGTCGTGCAAAGCGCCGCAAGCGCGCACAGATTCGTCGAGTTTGCAGATTGCATAGTCGGCTTTTTTCTCTTGAATCTGCTCCAAGCTTCTTCTTACAAGTATGCCTTTCGCCATCAAAGGCTCCATTAGCCGCATGACATCCGGCAAATCGCGGGATCGCAGGGGGTGGATGGACTCGTATTCATCGGCATACACCATCGTTCCCGATCCCAAGTTAGAGAGCAGTTCTTTTAACACCGCTCCTTCTTCCCGGCCGTCAACTATGTGCACTCTTTCCACGCCGCCTTGCAGGGCGTCCAGCGCGAGCTTGAGTTTGCTCAGGGCGGGTTTTTGCGCCTCGCTCTCTGCTCCGCGCTCAAGAATGCTCTGCGCTTGCTGGGGGGTAAGGCGGACTAAAGAGCCGTTTTCTCTGGCTTCTAGTCCTTTTTGGCCGAAGCTGCTCGCTTTTAGTTCGTCATCTGTGGAGATGATGAAGAGTTTGGCCGCTTTGAGGGCTGTGGAGGCGGCAAGGGCGATTTCGTCGGCTGGCACGTTGTAGGGTTTGCCGGCGGGGCTCCAGCCTATGCAGGGTAGGATGGGGATCATGCCCAGGTTTAACACGCGGCCTAGCGACTGGGCGTAAATTTTATCGACTTTGCCGGTGTGTTCCATATCGATGCCGTTTATCACCCCAAGGCCGCGGGCGCGGACAAAGTTGCCGATGAGTGCTTCCACTCTTGCGCCGGAAAGCAGGGTCATGTAGTTGGTGGCCACATTGAAGGCGGCCATTTCCACAAAGGGGATGGCCTTGGAGCTTGTAATGCGGACGGGATTTTCCGTTTCTTTGCGCGAAAAATCTATGTCGTAGCGGCTAAGGACGGAGTCGATCCATTCCCTTGCCCCTGGGACGATGATTACCTTGAAGCCTGTTTTGGAAAGCAGGGCAAGGTCTTTAATCATGCCGGGGAAGCCGGGCGACTGTGTTACCGGAAAATCGATCTTAAACACCATTGCAGAGCCTTCATAGCGGCTTTGATAGTAAAAAGCCTCGCGAATCATATCTACTTTAGAAAGTGGGTCATTCATGGATTGATTGTAACGCAAAAGAGAGTTGTTTTCCATAGGGTGCCTCCCTTGCTTTGCGAGCCGCTGCCCGGCGGGAAAGCTCTTGACAAGAGCCGACGGGAAGGGGTATGGTTGGAGCAGGTGCTTTGGAGGGACATTCCCGGCGGTATATGCCAAATTTGACGTGTGCAGGGGGGCTATATGCTTATGATCGATTTAGAATACTGTTATGCTTATATGAAAAGGGATAAAAAGACATACCTTCGCTTCCATATAGACGATCAAGAAAATTTTGAGCATCTTTCCAAGACACCTCACAAGGAAATAGTTATTTCCGGGTTAAATCAAAAGTATTTTGAATACTTTTGTAAAAACTTTGCCGGGAATTTTGAAATTATCCAAATTGCATCCTGCCCTCTAATAAAAGATTTTACCCCTTTTGAATTATTGGAAAAAGCGCATTTTATTTGCATTGACTGGAATAATAAAGCAACAAACTTATGGAATATGTCAAATAACAAGTTGTTGAAAGGATTGTATCTGAAAGACTTCAAAAAAGTTACAAGGTTAGACGGCATAGATTTTGCCCCTTCATTAACTGAATTATATATAAGCCAGAATCCCGATGTAAAATGGTTTCTGGAAACGCTCGCTCCTCTGGCCAAGTGTGATTCTCTAAAAAACTTGAACATAGGCATTTCTGGTATATTAGATGGTTCGGCCTTGCCAATTGTAAAAATGAAATCGTTGGAAAAAGCCAATTTTAGATCAGACCTATTTGAAACCGAAGAGTTTGCAATGCTGGCGGTAAAATTAAAAAAAATAGAACTTTCGCCAAATGAGCCATGTATAGTATGCGATGAAGATGCTGTTGGTAAAAAAAATGTTTTAATTGTTGGCAAGAATAAGCCGTGGCTGCAAAAAAACAACAAGAAAATAAAACAATATGAAGATGAATGGAATGAATTTGTTAAAAAATATGAAGCATGAGGGCGCGGCTTGCAACAAACAGTATTTGCAAAATGCCCTGTTTGGGGGCTTGGGGGAAAGCCAGCGAGCGGTTGTCCGGCGGGAAAGCCCTGCCGGGCGGGCTAAGCCGGTAATGGCCAGCGAAGAAGCTCCTGCCGGGCAACTTATGGGTAAAATTCCCCGCTTTGTGGCCGGCAGGGGCTTTTCTCGCTGGGCTTCCTTCCCAGGCAGCCGCTGGCAAAGCAAAACTCCCTGCATCTGTGGTGAAATTTCCCCCCTTGGGCGGGGCTATTCCATTTACACGGAAAAAGTGGTATAACAAAGTATGAGCATTTTTGACCGGCTGGGAACTGTATTCAAAAGTTATGTAAACGATGTCGATGCCGAACGCGCGAAAAGCCGCACAAAGCGCAGCTACGGCGGCGACCCCGATCTAGACGCGGCCTTTGACGAACTTGACGATTTTCTTAAAAACGGCGCAACAAGCGGCGGCGGCTCCGCCGGCAGCGGCGGGAATAGAAAAAAAGAACAACAATATGGCAAAAAACCGCAACCGCCCAAAAAAACGGATGAAATAAAAGAGGCCTTTGCCGAACTAGGACTTGGCGTCGGCGCGTCTGCCGAGGAATGCAAGACCGCCTACAAAAAACTGCTGAAAATACACCACCCAGACCGCCACGCCTCGCACGAAGGCAACTTCAAAAAAGCAACCGAAAGATGCGCGCGCATAAACGCCGCCTATGACAAAATCGAAAAATGGCGCAGCGAAAAAAAGTGAGCCGCCCCCTGCGCCGCCCCCGCGCCGCGCGCCCTTAACCGCCGCCTTCTTCTGGGGCGGACTCGGCAGACTCCGCAGACCCCGCCGGCTTCGCTGCCAGAGCGTATTCGGCCAGCTTGCGCAGAAGAGTTTTGCGCCCAAGATTCAGCATCTGGGCGGTTTTGCTCTTGTTTCCGCCGCAAAAAGAAAGCGTGTCCCGGATAATCACCCTTTCGCATTCCTCAAAGCTGGAACCCAAGGCAATGCGAATCCAGCCCTCGTCGCTGTCGCTGCGCAAAGCCGGGGGCAAGTCTTCCACCGTGATAATGTTGTGCCGGCACATCACAACCGCGTTTTCTATACAGTTGCGAAGCTCGCGTATATTGCCCGGCCACTCGTAGCCGTAAAGCCTTAAACGGGCTTTTTCGTGGAAACCGTCGATTGCCTTCCCGTTTTCGCCCGCAAACTCTTTCAGAAAAGCCGCCGCCAAAGCCGGGATGTCGTCCTTTCTTTCGCGCAAAGGCGGAACATGGACATTCACCACGTTAAGGCGAAAATACAAATCCTCGCGAAAATGCCCTTTTTCGATTTCGGCCTTTAAATCCTTGTTTGTGGCGGCCACAATCCTAACGTCAACCTCGACCGTGGCCTCGCCGCCCACACGCTCGAACTGCTTCTCTTGCAGAACGCGCAACAGCTTAATCTGAATGTTTTGATCGATTTCGCCAATCTCGTCAAGAAACAGCGTCCCCCCGTTTGCAAGCTCGAAACGCCCCTTGCGCCGGGAAAGCGCCCCGGTAAAAGCGCCCTTTTCGTGGCCGAAAAGCTCGCTTTCCAAAAGAGAGGGCGACAGAGCCGCGCAGTGAACCTTTACAAGAGGCTTTTCCCGCCGGGGGGAAAAATCGTGCAGAGCGTCGGCGACAAGCTCCTTGCCCACGCCGGACTCCCCCGTTATTAAAATCGAAGCCCTTGTCGGGGCGGCCCTGGCGACAGTGTCCAGAACCTCGCCCATCCTTTTGGACTTGCCGATAATCGATTTAAACCCGCGCCGCCCGCTTAACTCTTCTTCCATCTGGCGGTGCTGCAAGGCAAGCTCCCGATTGGCCAGCGCCCTTTTTACGACAAGCGTCAGACGATCAAGATTGACAGGCTTTGTAAAAAAATCCCAGGCCCCGTCCCTCATGCCGGCGACCGCGTTTTCTATAGTGCCGTGCCCGGTAAGAATAATGACAGGCAACCCTGGGCTTTGCGCCGTTATGCGACGCATAAGCTCCTCGCCGCTTAAACCCGGCATACGCAGGTCGGTAATTACAAGGTCTATATGCTCCTCGCAAAAACGCTTCCAGCCGTCCTTGCCGTCGATGGCGCATAACACATCGTAACCGTCCATAGAAAGAGATGCGGCAAGACCGTCGCGGCTGTTTTTTTCATCGTCAACAACAAGGATTTTAAACTTCATCGCCGCCTCCGGCGGTGCCACCGCCGCCGGCGGCCTTGTAGGGGAGCAGGCGTTTTTCCTTTTGCGGCAAAGGCAGGGTGATTTCAAAGTTCGTCCCTTCGCGCTCCCTGGAATCCACCGATATTTCGCCTTGGTGCTCCCGTATTATTTTGTAAACCGTGGTAAGCCCCAGCCCGGTTCCCGACTCCTTTGTCGTAAAATACGGCTCGAAAATTTTGGCCAAGTTTTCTTGTTTTATACCGTCGCCGGTGTCGCATACAAAAATCTGGACATGGTTTTCCAACTTTTTTGTCGCGATTGTCAACAGCCCCCCCCGGGGCATGGCCGACTGAGCGTTTTTTATCAGGTTCAAAAGCGCGTGCTTCATAAAACGCTCGTCCATAAGAAAGGGCGGAACGGTTTCGTCTAACTCGACAAGACAGCGCACCTTGCCGGCTTCCAGTTCCAAGGTGATAAAACCGACAAGGTCGGAAATGAGCGCGTTAAGGTTTGCATCCCTAAGCTCAAGACCTATGGGGCGCACGGCGAACAGAAAATCTACGACTATCCGGTTAAGCCGTTCCACCTCTTCGTTCAGCACTCTGAAGCAGTTGTCAATGAGAGCGGCATCTGCCGCGGCAGAGGCCGCGGCAGAGGCCGATTCTGCGGGCAGGGGCGCGGCGTTTTTTTTCAGCGATTTTTGCATTAGCTGAAGATGTATGGAAATAGAGCCTAGCGGGTTTTTTATTTCGTGCGCCACCCCGGCGGCAAGTGTTGTAAGGCTGGCAAGGTTTTCGGCGCGGCGCAGTCTGGACTCCGCCTTCCGTCTTTCCGTGATGTCTTCGGCATAGATGAGCGAACCTGTAACCTTGCGCTCGGCGACAAGGGGGACTACGCTTATGGAAAGAAGCCGGCTCTGCCCCCGCACTTTTGCGTCAATCTCGCGGCCTATCACTTTTTCGTTGTTAAGCAGGCATTCCTTGAAAAAATCGATGATTTTTTTGTCGCTAAAGGCCGACCACAGCAAAACGCCCTCGCGGTAATTGATCGGCAAAAGCATCTGGGACAGTTTGTTCGCCATGACAAGCCGGTGTTTTTCGTTGCAGACCAAAAGCCCCAGCGGGACGGAATCCAGAATGGCCTGGAAAAATACGATTTCCCCGGCGGCCGACTCCAAAAGCGCCTTGCTCTGCTCCCCCGTAAGTTTGTCGATTTTTTTTAGGGCGCGTCTGTAAAAACTGCTCACGGCGCGGCCCCGGCTTGCGCGGCCCCGGTTTTAAGCCTGTAAAAAAGCGCCTCCATTGCAAGGGAGGCCGACTGGTTCAAAACCCCGGTGGCCGTGCCCGCCTCGTTAAAGGCCTTTCTAAAAATGTCGCTGTAAAGGGCGCTCTGCGTCCCGCCTTCCGCTTTGAAGGCCTCCCCCGCCATTTCAAGGCAGAGGGAAAAAAACCGGGGAAGCGATTCGTCGTCCAGCCTGCCGGCATCGGCGGCGGAGGCGGGGGGGAAGAGGGTTTTTATGACATCCCTGGCTTTT
>WRKI01000260.1 GCA_009778155.1 Spirochaetota bacterium | reverse complement strand
ATCAGCGTTTCCCTCTGTATTTGCTCATTTCATTGCGCAAATACGGGTAAGAAGCACTGATTAAATCCTCGATGGGATTTAATCAGTGCTTCCTTAGCTTCCCCAACTTGTGCAACGGATTAATTGTAAAATAATATCATCGATCCAGTGTCATTTTTTATTCAAAACGCTTTTCAACAATGCCCGCGCCTTCCTGCCATGTATAAAAAACGTCATGTTCGGGACTGTAACCCCAGCCTAAACGTTTTGGCCCGGTAAAAACATCGGGGATACACGCTGTAATTTCACCTGTTAAGCGTATGGCAAAGGCTCCGTTTGCAGTAATTGCAACCAAGCGGGCTTTTGCGCTGTGGTAATAAAGCCGCCCTTTTACCTCTCCGTATTCTTGCGGGGTAAATGCGCTACAAGTTACTGCTTCGCAAGGATTCATCAGCGTAGAGCCGTAGCGGGTTTCTATGCGATCGCCATCTACCCGGTAAAAAGCCAGTTGCCGATACTCATAACCTTCCAGTTCTTCTTGGTCAAGCTCGCCCGCGCTACGCTCATCGTCCAAAGCGACAACGAACAAATTGTTATCGATAAAAGTGCAGGGACGATCCCAGTTGTAGCCGCTGCTACGATAGCCTTCAAGCCAAACTGCGCTAGGTTCAAAGTCGCTCAAAAATGTTTCTGTTTCAAACAAACAAATAGAATCTTGAGGGTGCCATACCCAGCCGTTACTCAAAAAATGTTTGCCGTCTGGTGAAATGTGAAGGCGGCTGTGAAAAAAATTGAGATAATTTTTATACTCGTAAAGAGTGCTGCCATCTTCTTTTTTTTCGGAACTTTTCCGCCAGTAAACTTCGCGCTCGCTAAGGTTTTCGCCAGACTCCGCATCATAAATATCCAGACGGTTCCACTGGCTCTGGCATATTAGCAATACCCGGCCCTCCCTTTCCAAAAAATCGGCAGAATAACTTGATACATCGCAATGGTAGTCCTCGCGCTCTAGCTCCCTTACTGTGCCGCTGTCTAGATTTATCAAAGCCGCGTGTAGGCCGTACCTTTCCGTTATGCAAATATAGGGATGGCGAAAAACGATAGCGATTTCAAGCTCTTTCCCTTCAACGCGTCCCTCGCCAAGCTCGGAATCCTTTTCCCTAATGTTTGGCAAATTCACACGCTTTGTTATTGTTTTTTTGGCGATGTCCACGACAAAAAGCCATTTGCCGGCGTATAGCGCATAATGCCCTTCGTATTTATCCGAGGCCGCAATTGCTTTGATTTTAAGTTCGGCAAGACCGGCGTATGTTGTGTTTTCTATATCGTCTATCATTTTTCCTCCTTACAAAAACCTGCGCCACCCCGGCAAGTCCGGTTATTTAAGCCGGTGTGTCATAAAAACAGTCAATTTTACCTAATACGTCATCTATCATCCTTTTGCGGGTTGATAGCAACTGCCTTTCTTTTAACCCTTGCAAGAAAACCACAAGCTCCTGTTTTGTCGGAAGGTTTGCGATTTTGTAAGGTTTGGTAACAAAATAATAAAGCCCCTCTACAAGCGCCGATTGGTATTTTTCATCGAGTTCCGACCATCTTAAAAATGTATCCCAATCCGGCTTTACATCGATAAAGAGCCGGCCCCACCAATCACTGCGGGTTGTTAAATTCGCTTGCAGCCAAGGGATAATTTGCTTTGCGTCAAAGTGCTTCAAATAAACGCACGCGAAAGTATATAACCCGGGGCCGCTTCCGTATTGTTGTTCTAAAAAACGTATCGCATATTTTGCGCCCGTATCTTTGTCAAGGCAATTTGCGCTTAAATAACAGATCAAGTTAGGCAATATATTTATACCGTCAAATTCCAGCGAAAGAATAGAATTCGTCTGGCGCACTTGGGCGTTTTCCCAGATGTTTGTTAGCCATTCCTTTGCAAAATCGCCTATATGCAAGGCAAGCATTTCGCATACCGCTTCTTGCGGGAACTCTCCGTTTTTTAGCGTTTCTTTGAGTTTGTCGAACAACTGCGCTTTTCCAAATTGCTGCAATGCCGCTATTGTTTGTTCGTCATTGCTTTTGCGACATAGTGCAAACTGAAACAGCTTGTCAAAGTTGTCTTGCACATCCGCCAGTTTTGTTGTTGTAAAGGTTTCAAACCAGTTTTTCCAAAACAGGGCTTTTTCGGTTACAGTGTTCAAACCGCCTTCATCTAAAAAACCTTCGATTTGCCAAATCTCGTTCCCGGCGCAATACAGTTCGGTGATTTTTTCTAGATAGTCGCCAAAGGAATTCGCTATATAGAAAATTTCATCGGTTTCATGATCCCAATAAAGCACCGGTTTTTCTTCCGTGTCTGCCGACATATCAAAAACATATATATCGCCATTGCCGACATAAGAAAACTGATAAAGACTTTTCATTTTTTCGATATAATCGTCATCTTTGTCGTCTTCGTCGTCATAGTATTCATCGCCCATGCACTCTTGCATTGAACACAACATCGAAACATCCCAGTTGATTCTGCCGGAGAAATTGTCTTTTAGTTTATTCGGCAAAACATAGTCATTCAAAAAATAGCTGAACTCGAATGTTTTCCCGATATGCGAAATGGCATTGGCAAAAGACGGCGGCAGTTTGATGTTTAGGCTTGTTTCAATTTCCGCAATTTCTTCTGGCGTGGCTTTTTCCCCGGCATTCATGCACGATTGAGGATCAAATTCCTTCGTTTTGCCTAAAATCGCTTGCCATTTTGCAAGCAATGTTTCGTATTTGTTCATGCTTAAAATCCTTTTAGAGCAATGGCCATTGCCCGCCAGTAAAATTCTTCAAAATCTGCATCGGAAAGCCGGTGTTTTTCCCCTAAAAACAATCCGCAACTTGCGTTTAAAACATCGTTCAAGCCCAAGTGAACCCAATCCCAGAGAATGCTGTTGTAGGCCAGCATTCGTGCGCCAACCTCTTCGCGTAACGCATTGCATTCACTGCGGCTTATTCCGCATTTTTCCAAGAGCGCATAGCCTCTTTCGTAGTAGTCTTCTGAATGCACCGTGTCCAAAAAGGGATCGTTTATAATCCCCCATACATCTGTTACTTTTCGTACAGGAATGTTGTTCCTTGCGTAAAACGCCGGTAGCTTTTCGTTTTCGCCCCCTTTCCCTTCTTCTGCAAGGAATGGCACAAAAATAAGCTCGCCGGCTGTCGTTCTAACAGCGGGGGGCGCAAAAAATTTGTCGGTAGCTTCGACAATGTTAGCGGCGTTAAGTTTGTTGTTTGCACAAACAGAAGCGCAACTAAAGGGGTATTCCAGAAATTCAATATGGTCGTCATGCACCGTATAGATTAGTTTTTTCACAACAGCCCTTCCATTTAATTGCCTGTATCCTCAATTTGCCCCCACTCGATACCCCAGCCCATGTCGGAAGTTAATCCTAGTCTATGAACTTCTGTAAGGTGTTCGTTGTTTGTTGTTGTTACCTGCAATATTCCCAGCCAAGCGTCGTATACGAAGCGTATTTCTTGTACGGTAAGCCCGGTGTTTCTAGCTACAGGCGGGAAATCCCTATAAAAAACATTATGCCGACCCAATTCCGTAAGGTCATGCCATTCGTTGAACATTTCCTCTTCATAATCGCCGGCGACTATATCCCAAAAATACCTTGAAATAAGGCCGATATTCATATTCAAACTTGCGCCGTCTTGCGCCCCCAATGTTGTTCTGAAAGCTACCACATCTCCATCTTCAATCGCTTGAAAATGCCGGAAAACCAAATCGACTATTTCGTCGGGAACCCTTGTGTCCCGCATTGCGCCGTTTGGCAGGCTGGTAAACCAAGGCGGCAAAGATAAAGGCGGCGGGCCGGCATTAGGAGCGGACTCGCGGGCGAATTCCAAAAACAAAAACGGCGCGGTCATTGCCGCAAGGTCTGAGACAAAACCGACATAACGCCGGCGGCCGGAATTATCGATAAAAGATATGGCATAAACGGGATTGAAACCTGCCTCTACATGATTGCGTAACAGAATCGCATGGCCTTGCGGCAAGCTGTCAAGCGAAAAAATAATTTCGCCCTGCACATAAAAAAAGTCTCCCCAAGTGCCGTCATCGCCGTTTGCGACATACGAAAACTCAAAGCCGGCAAGCGGTTGATCTGTCGCCCAGATCACCAGGTCTGTCCCGCCGGAGACATACTGGCCGATCTCGTGAACGGCTTCAAAGCCCTGTAAAAATTCTTCGTTTGCAATTCTAATGCCGGCATAGTCGCCAAAGAGCGAATAGCGTAGGAGAAACTCTAGATGCGTTTCTTCCGGGGCTACCGCTGAAACTTCCCCTTCGCCGGCTGTGCCTGAGAGTGTGTCTTGGGGCAAATCTGCGGCGGGGGCTTCGGTTCGCGCACAGCCGGCAAGCAAAAATGCTGTGATTGCTGCGATTATCGCAAGTTTTAACGCGGAATTACCGCTTGTGTTTTTTTTCGTGTTCATAACTATTTCTCCTTCTCTGTTATAAAATTAGCCGCATTATAACCACATCATATATTGCGGTGGCGTTTCCCATTGGTAATAAACCCAAAACATATCGTCGGTTCGCTCCGTCGCCATGTGGTTTCGGATAACTGCTTCAAGAGCGAAATCGAGTTCTAATGTGTAAATAATGTAGTTCCAGCCGGCCGTTAAACTTACATTGTTCCACCTGCGAATAAAATTCCGGCCGCTGGGGTCGGTCTCGGTGGCTTCGCCGGTTATTATCACATCCCTGTCGGCATAAACAAAAGCAACCCGGCTACCGCTCCCGGCCGATGAGTGCAAATACAGAAGATCGCCCGTGGCAGGATTCGTAAAATATTCGATAATGAAAAGCACCGCACCGGGCAAGCTTATCGTTACACCTTCACCCAAATCGAAAGCCTGCGTAAGAGCCGGGCTTCCCAGATTTATTTCTGCGCGACCGCCCCTTATTTCAACGATGATATTGTCAAAATAATCTGCCAAGTCGCCGTATCTGTAGTTCCACGGTGCTCTTACCGCTCCGTCATAACGGCCAAAACTTGTAAAAGTAAAGTTAGCGTTTCCAGCAAGCGCAGGAAAATCATTATGCACGAGGTAATAAACTTGTTCCCCGGCTACCGAAATAATGCTGGCAGCAACTGCGCTTTGGGGCGGAGCCGTAGCGGTGTCTTCGGCTTGCGCACAGCCGGCAAGCAAAAATGCTGCGATAGCAATTACGGTGAACTTTAGCGCGAAATTGCCGCTCGTGCTTTTGTTCAAGTTCATGGATTGTCTCCTTAGTTGAACCACATAAACTGCGGCGGCCGTTCCCATTGGTAGTAAACCCAAAACATATCGTCGGTTCGCTCTGTCGCTATGGATGTACGGATAGTTGTTTCAAGATCGAGATCGCCTGAAAATGTTTCAACAATGTAATTCCAGCCGGCCGCTAAACTTACATTGTTCCACCGGCGAATAAAATTCCAACCGCTGGGATCGGTCTCGGTGGCTTCGCCGTTTATTATCACATCTCTGTCTGCATAAACAAAAGTAACACGACTGCCGATTCCGGCCGGCGAGCGCAAATATAAAACATCGCCCGTGGCGGGATTCGTAAAATGTTCGATAATGAAAAGCGCGGCACCCGGCGAGCTTATCGTTACTCCTTCGCCCAAATCAAAATCATGTATAAGTGCCGGGCTTCCCAAGTTTATCTCTGCGCCGCCGCCTCTTATTTCAACCATGACATTGTCAAAATAATCTGCCAAGTTGCCGTACCTGTAGTTCCACGGCGCTCTTACCGCTCCGTCATAGCGGCCGAAACCGGTAAAGGTAAAGTTGGCGTTTTCAGCTAACGCGAGAAAATCATTGTGCACATCGGAATAAACTTGC
Source organism: Spirochaetota bacterium (assembly GCA_009778155.1). Classification (GTDB taxonomy): domain Bacteria; phylum Spirochaetota; class Spirochaetia; order Treponematales; family Breznakiellaceae; genus WQXQ01. Next base: position 6,664 of record WRKI01000260.1, on the reverse strand, counting down.
TCCCCGGTTACCGCAATGTTGCTGGCAACGATTGCGCCTTGGGGCGAAGGTTGGCCTGTCGCGGCGGGTGTTTCGCCCCCCGCGCAGCCGGTGAGAAAAAATGATACGATAGCGGCTATGGCGAACCTTCGCGGATTTTCGCGCCACGCCGCACCGCCGATTGTTTTTTGGTTCATAAATTGCCTCCTACTTCAAATATAACGCGATTCCGCCACCTTGTCCAGATGGCGGTTTACAGTATTACAAAACCTGCTCCGTCCTTGCGATGATGTCGTCCTGGGTTGCCTTGGAAAGCACGTTGAAGAACGCGCTGTAACCTGCAACCCGCACGACAAGGTCGCGGTGTTTTTCCGGGTTAGCCTGCGCGTCCAACAAAGTTTGCCGAGAAACCACATTGAACTGAACGTGAAAGCCCTCAAGATGATTGAAAAAAGCGCGAATCAGGCTTACCAGCTTTTTGCGATCTTCTTCTTTTTGCAACATTTGAGGATTCACTTTTTGGTTGAGCAACACACCGCCGGTAATTTCGCGTGTCGGGAGTTTCGACACGGATTTGAAAACTGCGGTGGGGCCGTTTTTGTCCATGCTGTGGGAAGGCGAACAGCCTTCTGCCAAGGGCTTGCCGGCATTGCGGCCGTCGGGGGTCGCCAAGGTTCCAGCCCCTTGCGGCACGTTAGCTGAAATCGAAGAAGTGCCGGCGTAATAAATACCGCCGATGGGGCCGCGCCCGTAACGCGTGTTACGATATTTTTTCATTTCGTCGATGTAGACATCGTAAGCCCGGCGAATAAGGGAATCCGCATAATCGTCATCGTTGCCGTATTTGGGCGCGGAGATAAGAGTCCGCTGAATTTGCTCGTTACGCGCACCTTTGAAGTCTGCCATGAGTGCGTCCCAAAGTTCTTTCGTGCCGACAGTTTTGTCTTCAAAGACGCATTTTTTAATCGCCGCAAGGGAATCGGCCAAATTTGCGATTCCCACTTGCAAATCGCTGATAAAATCGTAAACCGCGCCGCCTTCTTTAAGATTAAGCCCCCGCTCTATACAGTCGTCGCATAACGCCGAACAGAGTATGTCGGCGGTGTGTTGTTCCAAAACGGTATCAGCGCAAGAATCGATAATGATGCACTGGCGGGTAAAATCCCGAATGATTCTGTCCCAAGCGGCCATCACTTCTTCAAAGTTTTGCATATCGCAAAAATGTTTTACCGGCGCAAGCGGCCGGCCGTATGAATCGGGAAGGCGTTTGCCGGACTTTGGATCGATACCGTCGTTCATTGCGATAAGAAGCGATTTGGGGAAGTTGAGAAAGCTCATGCCCGTCGGCCTGTAGCCCCATTTGCCCGGCACGGCCACCTCCACACAGCCAATAGCACTATAGTTGTAAGCGTCTTCTTTTGTTACGCCCTTTTCGGTAAGCGAAGGGATTATCACCTCGTCGCTGTTAAAGGCTGGCATACCAAAGCCTAGCCGGAGAACCTCGACACATTCTGCCATGAATGGGTCTGACAAACCGCTGTGATAGCGCACCGTCAAGTTTGGCTGGGGAAGTTTTGTCTGGGCGACACTGCGGAGTATCAAATGCGTAACGGCGTTCACTGCGTCAACGGGTTTGCCGGCGGCATCCAAAAGTTGGCCGCCCACGGTTACATTTTGATACAGGGGGGAACCGGCAGAAAACTGCGTGTGTGTCCAGCTTCGGATTTTACATACCGTGTATGTTTTTAGCCACAGGTTTACAAACAATTCGCAGGCGGCCTCTTCGGTTATCTTCCCGGCTTGTAGGTCTTTTTCGTAAAAGCTGTTAAGGTACTGATCCATGCGGCCGTATGAAAGGGAATGGCCGTTGCTTTCGATTTGCAGGCAGAGGTGCACCAGCCACAGCGATTGAACCGCCTCGTAAAAACTTTCGGCTTTTTCGTAGGGAACCTTGTTCAGTATCCGGCTCATTTCCTGTAGTTCCGCCTTGCGTGTTTCGTCTTCTTCGGATTGTGCCATTTCCAAGGCAAGTTGCGCGTAACGTGAGGCGAAACTTTTTGTAGCATCGATTACGATTAACACAGCTTTGTAAAAATAAGATTTAGCCAAGTTGCGATAATCGGTTAAATCCAATGTCGCAAGTTTTTGTTCGGCCTGTTCCCGGAAATCCTTTAGGCCTTTTTCCAGTATGCGTTTGTAATCCACTGCGACATGGGCATCGCCGGATGTTATGTTGCCTTCTGCCTTGATGATTCCCAGATCGTAAAACACCCTTGCGGATTCCGGCATGGCGGCCAGCCCTCGTTCCTTAATGGTGTTGTGTTTCCAAAAAGGGGCAATTTCCCTAAGTTGATTTTTCGCTTCTTCCGTTATGTAAAACCGGTCGCCTGCCCTTTTGTCGAACTCGTCAAGCTCGGCGATGACCCAATCCATTGCGTACTCCGGAAAAACTGGCGCGGAGCGTTTCCCCGATGCCTGATTGCCCGCAAGCAATGTTTGTTTTTCTATGAAGATGCTCATGCGCTCCAGTATGTTTTTGTACATGAGTGCCCGGCGTATGGCCAGCGGCTGATCCATGTTATCCCGGTATGTTTCCGTTGTGATTACTGCCCTTTCGGGGCAGACTTGCGGTTTTGCCGAAAGCAATTCTTCTTTGAAATCCCGCATTCGCGCGCTTGTTAGTTCAAACATTTTTCTACTCCTGTCGCTCCGATTTTTCTTCCAAGGCACTGGAAACAAGTTCCGCCGCGCCCAAAACCCCGTAATTTTCGCCGCATTGTGCCGGCTTAAAATACACGGGGTTTTCATCGTGGTTAAAATTGTCAAAAATGTCGCGGACTGGCTTTAACAATTTTTCTCCCATGTTGACGAGTCCGCCGCCTACAACAAAACAATTTACATTCAGTGTTACATACAAATTGTAAAACCACACGCCAAGCCAATGTATCATCTGGTTCATCGCCTTTACTGCCATTGGATCGCCGGCATCGTAGGCTTTTTCCAGAATGATGCTGTCGATTTTGTCGGCTGTGCCGGCAAGTTCCGCCATGACTGTTTTTTCCCCGGCCGCGATCCAGCTTTTTATGTGCTGGACAATCATTGTTCCAGAACACCATGACATATAACACCCCCGGTTTCCGCACCCGCAGGGGATGCCTTGGCCGGGCGTGGCGATCATGTGTCCGCCCTCGCCTGCCCATCCGTAACTGCCCCGGAAGGGTTTGCCGTCAATAAAAAGCGCGGAGGCGATTCCAGAGCTTAAAGGGCAAAAAAACATTTTGTCAAAACCGCGCCCCGCGCCGTAACGGTATTCTGCCAGCCCGGCGGCTTTTGCATCGTTATCCAAAACGACTGGTGCAAAATTCAGTTTTTGCGAAAGGTAGGAGCGGGCGGGGAAGTTTTTGATGTTTTTCAAGTTGCTTGTTTTTACTATGTAGCCTTCTTCGTAGAGGATGAAGGACGGCATCCCCAGCCCTACTCCCAAAAATTCTTCTTTTTGAATTTCGCAAGCGGCCATTAGCCGGTTGACGTTAGCCGCAATTTGGTCAAAAAAATCTTCCGCCGGGCAAGCCGTGTTTGACGGGTGGCTCAAATGCCGGATGAGGTTTTTATCCGTATCAAAAACGCCGTAGGCGGTTTTCGTCCCGCCTACGTCCACGCCTATCGTATACTTTTGCATCTAAACAAATTCCACGGGCTTTTTTTCTGCCGCGCTTTTGTACATGGCATCGACAATTTTCATCAAGGCTAACGCTTCTTCTGCTGTGTTTAGAGCTTTTTCTTTTCCCGCTATCGCCCCGATAAAATTTGCGGCCATGCCTACGCGCCCCATTGTTTCGTCTTTGGCTGTAACAATATCTCTGTTTACTTGGTTGCCGTGTTCTTCGGTAAAGAGGCGGCAAGTGTCAATGCTGGTCGCATCTACTCCGTCAATGCCGAAAAGCCGCTCGACTTTTCCGCCGGCCTTTGTTCCCTGAAACGTTACCGATACAACTTCGCGCTCGATAAACTCTGCCCAAGAACAGCGAACCGATAATGTTTGCCCGGTCTTGAATGTTATCATTGCATGGCAGGCGGATTCCACATCGCTGATGCCGTTAGCTGAATCGAGAATTCCCCAAGGGCCTTTGAAGGCTTTGTTGTCCATAAAGTCGCCGAACACTGTTGCAAGACACCATGCCGGCTCGGGGTAGCCCATGAAGTGGAGCGCCAAGTCCAGCATATGGGGAAGGTCGATTACCGCGCCGCCGCCGGCGAGTTCTTTGGTTGTGAACCAGCCGCCGAAGCCGGGGATGCCGGCGCGGCGTATCCATGATGCCTGTGCGGAATTTATTTTTCCGGCAGCCCCTTCGTTTATGTAGCGCATAACGGCCTGCGCTTCTGGGCGGGCGCGGTTGTTAAAGTTAAACATCAAGGTTTTTCCCGCCGCTTTTGCCGTCGCCAGCATTTGCGCCATTTCGCCGGCGTTTAAGGCCGGGGGTTTTTCGCAAAAAACGTGTTTGCCGGCTTCCAGTGCCTCTATGGATAAGGGCTTGTGGAACTTGTTCGGCGTGATTACCGAGACTGCGTCTAGTTCCGGGCAGGCTTTGAGCATTTCTGTAAGGCCTGCGAAAATTTTCCCTACAGGCCTGATTTTCGCAAGGCTTTGCGCCCGTTCTGTGTTTCCGTCTGCAATAGCCGCCACTTCTGCCCCGGCGGCAACAAACCCGTCGTAATGATAAGAAGCCATGCCTCCGGCCCCCACGATTCCCACTTTAATTTTTGCGCTCATAATTACTCCTTCGCATTGTTTTATGATAAAATTGTAAGGGTGCTTTGCGCTGTTTGTCAAGGCACGGTCGCCTAGCAAGTGTCGCTTGGCGGCCAAGTGTTGCTTGGCGGCCAAGTGTTGCTTGGCGGCCAAGTGTTGCTTGGCTTGGCAGAGCTTTTGAGAGGTGATAATTTGCCAATACTGCCGGGCACTCTTGATGTTGGCCTTGTTCGAGGCCCCTTAAACTGAAGTTGTTCTGAATTGAGAAATTTGGCGATGAGGGTGTAAGGTCAAGGTTGAGCATCCAGTCTTTTAGGCAACCTCTAAAAACTGAAGCTTTTATAGTTTACTTTAGCACAAATGCCGTTTTCAGTCTACCCCCGCCCAGCCGTCGCGCCAAAGCCACAGCGGCCGGGCGATCTCGGCAGGGAGGGGCAAGGGGCCGGTTGTCGCAAAAATTTTTCTGCTCTTATAAATTTGCCCAGCAATGCTTACACACAATAGCCTCCGTTTTTATGTCTGCGCCGCAATCTGGACATTTTTTATACTCGCCCGGCAATTCTTGTGGCGGGGTATGTTGATTCTGCTTTTTATATATCAATAATTTGACGCAAGTATATATTAAAGCAACAACCCAAGCTAAAGTGCTCACCTCTAAATACGCCATGAAGACCCGGCCCAAAAGAAACCTCGTGCCAAAACCAGGTGGCAAGAAAACATTGACTTTATTATGGATAACATAATGTAATAATGGAAAACCAATAAAAACAAAAATTAATAACAATATCAAGGATTTGATAAAAAAGTTTCCAATTGTTGAACTGCACAAGCACCATAACAGTACAAAGAAAGCCAGAAATAATAGATAGAAATAATAAAAATTGCCATTATAATTTTCCCCAAAAAGACTATAAACAGAGTCAACAAAATATAATGTATATATAATGCAATTAACTAATCCCCCTAGTATTATAGTCCATAGTTTCTTGCTTACAAAAGACATTGAAATCCATTTTAGTAAAGATTTCATACGCGCGCTACTGTTCGCCATTGTACACCCTCCAAACCAATCTTCGCCAAGCCCCAAACAAGGGCTTTCCCGCCCCCATACGTTCCCATAGGGGGCGGGTGTTCCTTGGGTTACCAACCCCTTAGTTCCCTTGCATATTCAAGGCTATCCCTTGCACCAGCACTATTAGGATCAATTCGCAGTGCCGCTTCAAAATCCGCAATAGCCCGATCCAAATCCTCTTTGTAAAAGTACACAACGCCCCGCTGGTTGAACGCAAAGGCATTATTGGGAGCAAGCCTTATCGCCTCGTTGAAGTCTGCAAGAGCACTGTCAAGATCGCCCATATACCGGTGTATAACGCCCCGGCTGCTGAACGCAAAGGAATTATTGGGAGCAAGCCTTATCGACTCGTTTAAGTCCGCAAGGGCATTGTCAAGATCGCCCATATGCCGGCGTATAACGCCCCGGCCGCCGAAGGCAAAGGCATTATTGGGATCGAGCCTTATCGCCTCGTTTAAGTCCGCAAGGGCACTTTCAAGATCGCCCATATGCTGGTGTACAGCACCCCGCTGCTTGAACGCAAAGGCAAAATTGGGATCGAGCCTTATCGCCCCGTTTAAGTCCGCAAGAGCATTGTCAAGATCGCCCATATGCCGGTGTATAACGCCCCGGCTGCTGAACGCAAAGGAATTATTGGGATCAAGCCGAATCGCCTCGTTGAAGTCCGCAAGAGCACTTTCAAGATCGCCCATATGCTGGTATAAAGCACCCCGGCTGCTGAGCGCAAAGGCAAAATTGGGAGCAAGCCGAATCGCCTCGTTGAAGTCCGCAAGGGCACTGTCAAGCTCGCCCGTATGCCGGTGTACAAAGCCCCGGCCGCTGAACGCAAAGGCATCATTGGGATTGAGCCTTATCGCCTCGTT
>WRKI01000259.1 GCA_009778155.1 Spirochaetota bacterium | reverse complement strand
ACGGTAAGCCCGCGCCTTCCTTTTGCATCATTATCGAACATAAGAGCGGAAGGAAGAAGTAGGAATGAAGCAGGGCTTTCTAATCAGTGCTTTGTGCGGCGAACCAGAGGTTCGATGTGCCTTCGTGTGATTAAAATGGGAGTAAATTCCGAAGCTTGAGCATTCATGCGTTTGTCGTGCGTCAAGCTCTAGACTTAATTGGCAAGAAGTTGTACTCTAATATAAGCGGTTAGCAAAAACAGCGAGGAAATAAAATGAACAAAGAATTAAAAGATAAGCCCGAAGCATTTCAAGCGGGCTTTGATATTTGGATGGGCGGGGTTTTTATTGCCCCCCCCAAAGAACTGCAAAACAGGGGCTTTATTCTTGGGGGGCTGCCGGTATGAGCAAAAAACAGCCAGCGCGGTCTTCAAAAAAAGAAAGCCGTTCCGTTTTTATTCGCGGCAATGCGTTTAAGCATATTCCAAAAGACTTGCTAACGACAGAATACTGTCTTTCGATTGTCAAGCAAAACGCGACTGCGCTTGCGGCCGTGCCGGATAAATTAAACAGCGCGAAAATTTGCCTTGCCGCCGTGCGTCAATACGGCTGGATGCTTGAGTTTGTGCCGGGCAAGTTCAAAACTGCCGCGATCTGCCTTACGGCGGTTAAACAGGACGGACGCGCTCTTGAATTTGTGCCGGCAGGGCTTAAAATCTCTTCAATTTGCCGCGCGGCTGTCAAGCAGAACAGTTCTGCGCTTGAGTTTGTGCCGGGCAAGCTTAAAAACGCATCGATTTGCTCTTTAGCTATGGAAGAAAGCGTCTTTGCGCTTGAGCATTTGCCGGACAGCTTAAAAACCATGTCGGTATGTCTTGCCGCCGTCTCGAAAAACGGTCTTGCGCTTCAATTTGTTCCTGAAAATTTGAAAGACGCTGAGGTCTGCATTACCGCCGTTCAGCGGCATGGCGGCGCGCTTAGGTTTGTGCCGGACAGGTTGAAAACTACGGCGATGTGCTTTGACGCGGTCTCGGACTACGGTTTGGGCTTTATGCTGGAGTTTGTGCCGGCGGGGCTTAAAAGTCTGGAAATCTGTCTTGCCGCGCTTAAACGGGACGGCATGGTGCTTGAGCACATTCCCGAAAGGTTGAGGTCGGTTAAGGTTTGCCTTATGGCTGTCAAGCAAAACGGCATGGCTCTTGAATTTGTGCCGGAAAAATTGAAAAACACGGCTATTTGCATTGCGGCTGTAAAGGATTTTGCCCCGGCGATAAAGTTCGTTCCCGATCGTATAAATTCCGCCGTTATTTGTTTTGCCGCTGTCTGCGAAGAAGGTCGTTTTCTTGAATTGACGCCGGAAAAATTGAAAAGCCCCCCGATTTGTCTTGCGGCGGTGGAGCAGGACGGCGGTGCTCTGCAGTTTGTGCCGGAAAAATTGAAAACGGCGAAGGTTTGTCTTACGGCTGTCGGGCAATCCGGCACTGCGCTTCAATTTGTGCCGGAAAAATTGAAAACGGCGAAGATTTGCATTACCGCTGTCCGTCAGGATGGCCGGGCGCTTGAGTTTGTGCCGAAAAATCTAAAAACCGCTTCTCTTTGTCTTGCCGCTGTCGTGCAAAACGGTTCTGCGCTTGCGCAGGTCCCCGATGCTATGAAAAAAGCCGCTGTTTGCCTTACTGCCGCCCAGACGGATGGTAACGCGCTTAAATTCATGCCGGACAAGTTTAAGTCTGCATCGATTTGTCTTGCCGCTGTAAAGAATTTTGGCGAGGCGCTTGCATTTGTGCCTAAAAGTTTGAAAAGTCCCTCGCTTTGTCTTGCCGCTGTAAAGCGAAACAGTGCGGCGTTGGAATTTGTGCCGGAGGGTGTTAAAACCGCCCGGTTATGCCTTGCGGCGATTTCGCTGTCAAACGAAAATGCCGGGGTGATAGCCGAAAATATAGAGTGGTATAGAAACTTCCGGCATAACGAATCATAAACGCGGAACTTGTTCGGAGGCTGTAAGTCCAGCCTTCCGAACAAGCCCGTTTTTCAACCTCCCGGCCAAAGGGAGAGCGCAAAGGCAGAGCATGAGAATTTACAAGGAAAAAAAATTTGATTGCGTGAAGTTTAAGAATGCGTTGCAAGAAAAATTGATTAAAAAAAGCGATGCAAAAAACTTAATTGAGTATGCAAGGTATGCAAACGAAGTTGCTCAAAAGTCATCGTTACATAAAGCTAAAAAATAACAGCCTTGCCCGGTAGGGCAAGACTGTTACACGACACCGATGCTTCCTTAGATTCCCCCGTTACTTTACGGTATAGCCCGTTTCGACTATCTCGCTTTTGATCGCATCCAGGGAAAGCTTGCCCTCGTCAAACTCGACCTCCACAAGACTGTCTTTTGCCGATGCCTTGACGCTGGCTACCCCCAAATCTTCCAAGGCGTTTGTAACCGCTTTTTCGCAATGGGCGCATGACATTCCGTCAACACTCAAACTGATCTTTTGCATAACTCTTCTCCTTCCTTAAAAAAATATTTTTACACGGCCAAATCCAGCCGTTTTATTCGCAACACATTGAGCAGAACCGATATGGAACTGAAGGCCATCGCAAGAGCCGCGATAACGGGATTTAACAAAGGGCCGCCAAAAAGATACAAAAGCCCGGCGGCAATGGGAATGCCGGCCACGTTATACGAAAAAGCCCAGAACAAATTTTGCTTAATATTTCGCATCGTTCTCTTGCTAAGATAAATCGCCCCGGCAACACCCTGCAAATCCCCCCGCATAAGCACCACCTGCGCCGACTCTATAGCGACATCCGTGCCGCCGCCTATGGCAATGCCAATGTCGGACTGCACAAGAGCCGGCGCATCGTTAATGCCGTCGCCCACCATCGCAACCTTGTCGCCCTGCGCCTGCAGACGTTTCACGTTATCCGCTTTATCCTGCGGCAGAACCTCGGCAAGCACGTTTTTTATGCCGGCCTCGCGGGCGACAGCCTCTGCCGTGCGTTTATTATCGCCGGTAATCATTACAACGTCAATACCCATGCCGTACAAACGATCGATAGCCGCCCTGCTCGAAGCCTTGATCACATCGGCCACGGCGACAATGCCCTCCAGCTTGCCGTCAATGGCCATGTACATTGGGGTTTTACCCTCGTAAGCCAAGCGGTCGCTGTCGGCGGCGTAATCGTCCATGTTTATTTGCCGGCCTTCCATAAGCCGCCTGTTGCCAATCAGCAGATTTTTCCCCTGAATAGCCGCCTCAATCCCTTGGCCTGTAATCGAGTTAAAATTATCCGGCTCCAACAATTCACCTAACTTTTCGATACCGTGTTTTGCGATAGCTTCACCTAACGGATGCTCGGATTTTTTTTCCGCAGAGGCGGCAAAACGCAAAATGTCGTCCGCACTGTAACTGCCGTTTGCAACAATGTCGGTAACATGGGGCTTGCCCTCCGTAACCGTGCCCGTTTTGTCAAGCACAACGGTTTTAATCTTGTGAGCCGTTTCAAGAGATTCGCCCCCCTTGATTAAAATCCCGTTTTCCGCACCCTTGCCGGTGCCCACCATAACAGCCGTAGGCGTGGCCAGCCCAAGAGCGCAAGGGCAGGCAATAAGCAAAATCGAAACGACAACCATCATTACAAAGGCCAAATCTTGGCCGGCAAAAAACCATGCCGCTCCAACCGCCGCCGCAATTGTTATAACAATGTATGCAAAGTAGCCGGAAATAGTGTCGGCAATACGCGCAATCGGCGCTTTGGAATTTTGCGCATCTTCCACCAGCTTTACAATTTGCGCCAAAGCCGTGTCCTTGCCGATTTTTGTCGCCCTGTATTTTATCGAGCCGTTTTTGTTAATACTCGCCCCAAAAACATTGTCCCCCTCTTTTTTGTCTACAGGCAAACTTTCCCCGGTAAGCATAGCCTCGTCAACACTTGTTACGCCAAACACGACAACACCGTCCACGGGCATTTTTTCGCCAGGGCGCACAAGAATAATGTCGCCGACAACGACTTCTTCTATCGGGATTTCCATTTCCCGGCCGTCCCGCTCTATGGTTGCCGTTTTCGGGGCAAGCCCCATCAGTTTTTTTATCGCTTCTGAAGTGCCGCCTTTGGTTTTCGCTTCAAGATACTTGCCCAGGACGATAAGCGTTAGAATTATTGCGACAGTTTCAAAGTAATACTGATTGTAGTCCATGAACATCATGTCGCCCATCATTTCTATCATGGACGCGCCAATCGTAAAAAAATTGTCAACGGTAAGGTACAAGCTAAAGAGAAAAGCTACCATTGTGCCCTTTGCGATTAGCGAATCCATGTTAGCCGCCCCCGTAAAAAAAGCGGCAAAACCCCGGCGAAAAATGTTCCTGTTCAGCCACATGACGGGCAAAGTCATAAAAAGCTGAATCAAGCCGTTAATGCTTGGAAAATTCAGCGGGTCTAGATTGTGCGGAATTACCGCCATGTTAAGGCTGTAAAAAATCATGGGAACCATAGAGAAAATAAACAGCGGAATCGTCAAAATGAGCGACCACTTGAAGGTGAACCACAGGTGCTGTATTTCATCCGCCTTGCGTTGCGATGCGGCCTCTAAAACATTTTTCTCCGGCAGGTGCAAAGTGTAACCAGCCCTGTGCACCGCCGCCGAAATTTTTTCAAAGGAAGTCAATTTCGCGTCAAACTCTATTTGAAGTTTTTCCGTGCCGTAATTTACCTGCCCCAACGCCACGCCCTCTTGCTTTTTTACCACACGCTCAATATTTTTAGCGCAGGCCGCGCAAGTCATCCCGCTTATCCCAAGAACCATACTCTCCATCTCAACCCTCCATTATAACAATCTTCCGACAGTTTTGACAAACTCATCGACAATTTCTTCATCGCCGTTTTTTATGCGGCTTGCAACGCAAGAACGCATATGGTATTCCAGCAAAATTTTCGCCGCCGACGACATCGCCGACTGCACCGCCGAAATCTGCGTAAGCACGTCATCGCAGTACACGCCCCTTTCCACCATCGATTTAATGCCCCTAACCTGCCCCTCCACCCTGCCAAGCCTGTCCAGCAAATCCTTGGTCAGCTTTGCCGGGCGCTCCACCGGCGGCCTGCCGGAGCAGGTCTTGCTCTCCCCGTTTTTCCTCAATTTTGCCATGCTCTCTCCTCAATCTTTCGTTTTTCGCTCCTACTGTCAATACTACCATACCCCCGTAGGGTATGTCAAGTCTTTTTTTGAAAAAAACTAAGGAAGCAATGATTAAATCCCACCGAGGATGCGGACTAAAGTCCGCGGGAACCGCTGATTGTATTTTTGGAGGTTGCCTTTTATAGAAGAAGATGGGCTTTCTGCCCAAACATACAAACTGCCGGCAACATTAGGGAACCACAGATTAACTCGAAGCTAATCAGTGGCTCCCTAAATACCGGCTCGCTCCGCCCTTTTAGAGCTTGCCGCGCTACAGCGGCTTGCCAGCCAGCTCCGCGCTGTACTTTGCATCGGTTACCTTGATGTGTTCAACCAGCCAGTTTTTCAAAAAATCCAGAACGTCTACAGCCATAGCCGGCTTTCCGTCTTCAAGGTCTTTTTGAATTTCCGTAACCTTGTCCACAAATTTTTTGTGCGCTTCCATTTGCGCCGCAAGCCCCGAATACTCGTACTTTTGCATAAAGCCTTCTTCTTGCGAAAAGTGCTCTTTCGTGTAGTTGCTCAAATCTTTTACAAGACCCGCCAAAGCGTCTTTACCCTTGCCCTGCTTCATCGCTTCGTGCAAGCTGTTGATCATGCCGATCAGCTTTTTGTGCGCCGAATCAAACTCGGGTATTTTTACACCCAATGAGTCTTCCCAATCTACAAATGCCATAACAATCCTTCTGCGTAGACTAGGGAAACGCTGCCTAACTCGACGCTAATCAGTGCTTCCCTATAGTTGTTCGGAAACTTCAGTTTTAGAACAACTTCTGACTTAAAAAACGCATTATTGGGGCAAAGCCCTAAAAATGCGAGAACTTCTCGAACAAGTCCATTATACAAAACCAAGGCGGCGTGTCAAGCCTCTCCAAAACAACTTGATTTTTGTGAACGGCGACGCTATAATGGAAGCATTATACTTGGCCGATACGCAAAGAAAGGGAAAGGAGGCTCCCAATGAAAAAACTCTTAACAACAGCCGCCGGGCTTGCGGCAATGGCAATACTGGCAGGCTGCGCGGCGCAGACAGAACCGCCGGCCGATTCCGCGACAGCCGGCGCGCTTGCCGTCGCCGCGCCGGTGCAATTTACCCCCGTTTCTTGGTCGCCGCTCCCCTTTGACGACAGAATCGCTGGAATACTGGAAGCGAACATAGACCTCTTGCTAACCGACCCGCAGGCCGTGCCCCTGCCGGAAGGCTACAACGTCATGAACGGAAGAACCCACGCGCTTGCCGTCGGCGATTTGTCCGGCGCAAGGGCGATAGCCGCAGGCGTCGAGCGGCACGGGGGCGTGGAGCCTTGGGACCGGCTGCTTTTTGTTTTGACGGCGGAAGGCGCGGGCGGCTACCAAGTTCGCTGGCAAGACGACGGACATTTAGGCGGGCGCGGCGCGGGCGGAATGTGGGGCGATTCTTTTGCCGGCATCGCGATAGAAAACGGCGCGCTTACAGTTTCCGTTTTTGGGGGAAGTTCGGACAGATGGGGACAGAACACAAGTTATGTCATTTCAGATAACAGATTGATTCTGTCGCGCTTGGAGTTTTTCAATTTTAGCATTCACACCGCAAGCGGAACTCGCAGCATTTACTATCCTTCTACGGGCGTTTTGGAAACCCGCAGTTTGTGCGATCTTTGCGAGGAATTTGACAACCTGCTTTTGGCAGAAGGAAGAGCCGAGCCGGCTCTGATATTTGAGTTTGCCGACAGCCTGCCGAGTATTTGGGGGCTTGCGATTCCCAGCGGCCGGCTTTACCCGCGCCTGCCTAGTTTGCACCGGCAGCTTTTCGGCAGCCCCGCCAACGAAAACTTGCAGACGCAGCCGTCCCAAGCCTTGGACATGGCGCAGGCCGCCGTCTTCCCAAACATGGCAAGGTCGCCCATGCCGCATTCCCGGCAAATACTCGATAACTTCAGCGCGATTTTGGGCTACGAAGTGCCTTCGCATTTTTTTCTGGGCGACGGCCTTTTCATGGCGTACCTTGGGCAGAACCATCCCTTTGACCCTTTTTTTGGGGACGGCGTGTTTCACATAATTCAGGTTTACGATCTTGCAACGGGAAGCGGCCGCCGGCAAATTCTTGTGAATGACGCGACGGGGGAAGTTACCGAAAGGTAGGGGAAACAATATGACAAAAACAAAAGCGATAATTTTGGCTGTGCTGGCAACCGGAATAATAGCGGCGGTTGCGCCCCGGTTTATATTTCTGGGTAGCGCAAGCGGCTTAATTTTTTCCGCCGGCATATTGATTACGGTACTGTCGGCCGCCGGCTCTGTCATTCTTTTGTACGCATGGCTGTTTTCAAAAGCCTGCCGGCACATAAGAATACTGATGGTTTTCGCCGCCGTGTTTTTCGCGGGGTCGCTTGCCGGCGTTACGGCGATTAACTATATCGCCGCAATCGCCGGCGCGGCGCTGTTTTTAACTAGCGTTGTTTGGGAACTAGAGGTAGACATATTGCTTTCAAAGATCGCCGGAAAACTTGACCGAAATGCCGGCCTTCAAAAAACTGAAAGCGCGAACAAGTCAAGCCAAGCTTTTTCCGGCGCTCGAATGTTTAAGTTTACGGCGATCAGCATGGCTCTTTTTGCCGGCCTTGTTTTCGCGTTTGTTTGGGGTTCGCAGGCCGCTTCTATCGAACTTAACGCGTCTTTCAGATATTTTCACGCCAACATCGAGACAAGCGAAGACGGCCGTTATGTGATAATTTCCCCCTTGGACGAAGCCGGCTTTGAGGGGCTTGACAGGTGGGAAAGGGAGCTGAACTTGAACGCAGTGGTTCACAACCGCCGGGGACAGCGCAGGGGTACCACTATGTTTACCAACAGGGATATTTCTTGGCACATGGAAGGCTTGGCAGACGAAGACGATTATTGGATTTGGCGAAATGTCTGGCTCGATCTGACGTTGCACCTAACGGACGAACCTAGGACGCTGAACTTTACTGTGTCAAGCACCGGCGGCAGGATATACGACACAATCACTGTGATTGTCGATCCTGCGGCATTGCCGGCGGCAATGCCGCAGGAGGCTTCCCTGTGATGATACTGCTGTGGTTCGGAATAATTGCGATCTTGGTTATCGTCGCTGTTACCCGTTTGTTTGCTTCTCTGTTTTCAAAGGCCAACCGGCATATAAGAATACTGATATTTTCCGCCGTCGCCTTTTTTGCCGGAACGCTGGCCGGCGTTCCGGCGGTCAATTATCTTGCCGCAATAGGCGGCGCGGCCTTATTTGCAATCAGCATTTTTTCCGCTTCAAAGCCTGCCGAAAAAACCGCCGAAGAGGCCGGGCTTTCAATCGAAAGCGAAGAACCCCGGGTTGAAAGCTCCTGCCGCTCCCAAATGTTAAAGTTTTCGGCGATAATCATCGCGCTTGGCGTTTTCCTTCTTTTCGCGTATTCTGCCGGTTCAGAGCTAGCTTCCGTTGAACTGAGCGCGTCTCCCGGAGCTATTCGCCATCTTCGCGCCAACATCGAGCTAAGCGAAGACGGCAAACTCTTGCGAATTTCGCCCTTGGACGAAACAGGCTTTGAAGGTCTTAACAGACGGGAAAGGGAGCTGGCCTTGAGCGCTTCTGGTTACAACCGCCGAGGGCAGCGCCTGCACCCGCGCCTGCACAATTTTTCCTGGCGCATAGAGGGCTTGGCAAGCGAAGAGCATTACGAGGAATTTGAGGGATTTGGAAGTTTCTGGCTCGATCTAAGTTTGCACCTAACCGACGAACCCAGAACGCTAAAATTCACCGTGTCAAATTGGAATGGCAGCATATATGACACAATCATCGTGATTGTCGATCCGTACGCACCGGCAGACGAAACACCGCAGGAGGCTTCCCTGTGAGGAAAACAGTAACGCTCGCATTGGCACTGCTGGCAATAGGGATAATGGCGAACCTTGCGGCTTTTGTTTTACTGCCTTACGAGAGAGGCGACTTGATTTTTGAAGCCCTTTTTTATATCGGATCGGTCTTCGCTCCCGCCGGTGTTGCCCTTTTGTTTGCCTTGCTGTTTTCAAAAGCCAACCGGCACATAAGAATTCTGATATTTTCCGCCGCCGCCTTTTTTGCCGGAACCTTCGCCGGCGTTCCGGCGCTCAACTATTTTGCCGCAATAGGCGGCGCGGTCTTACTTGCAGTCAGTCTCGTTTTCCGTTCAAAGCCGGCCGAAAAAACCGCCGAAGAGGGCGGGCTTTCAATCGAAAGCGAAAAACCCCGGGTTGAAAGCTCCAGCTTCGCTCGAATGTTCGCTTTTTTTTGGATCGGCACAGTGCTTATCTTTTTCCTTCTTTCCGCGTATAATGCCGGCTCCCAGGCCGATTCCGTCGAACTTAGGGCAGAGCCTTCAAGGCATTTTCGCACAGTGGTCTATCTTAGCCAAGATGGCAAAATCTTGCGAATTTCGCCCTTGGACGAAGCGGGCTTTCAAGGGCTTTATATGCAGGAAAGAGATTTGACTTTGATTGCTGATGTTTATAACCGGCGGGGAGGGCGCAGGGTCAACGGCACAGGTATTTTTTCTTGGAACATAGAGGGCTTGACAAGCGAAGACCGTTATGAAGAGGTTTTGGGCTGGGGCGATTGGCACTCATCTCCTGGTATCGCTCTTAGTTTGCACCTAACCGACGAATACAGGACGCTGAACTTTACCGTGTCAAGAGTCGGGAACCCTGTCGGCAGCAGGATTGCCGGCAGCAGGATATACGACACAATCACTGTGATTGTTGATCCTGCGACATTGTCGGCGACATTGCCGCCGGCAATGCCGGTGCAGGAGGCTTCCCTGTGAGGAAAACAATACCGCTCGCATTGGCGCTTTTGGCAATAGGAATAATGGCGATCTTTGCATCATTGTTTTTAGTGCTTGTGTCAGTGTTGTCTAGCATCGGCGGCTTAATTGTTGTTGCCGGTATTTTTATCATTGGAGCGATCTCCGTTATCGTCGCTGTTACTCTTTTGTTTGCCTTGCTGTTTTCAAAAGCGAACCAGCACATAAGAATTCTGATATTTTCCGCCGTCGCCTTTTTTGCCGGAACGCTCGCTGGCGTTCCGGAGGTCAACTATCTTGCCGCAATAGGCGGCGCGGCCTTATTTGCAGTCAGCATTTTTTCCGCTTCAAAGCCTGCCGAAAAAATCGCCGAAGAGGGCGGGCTTTCAATCGAAAGCGAAGAACCCCGGATTGAAAGCTCCAGCCGCGCTCTAATGTTAAAGTTTTCGGCGATCGGCATCGCGCTTGGCGTTTTCCTTCTTTCCGCGCATTCTGCCGGCCTTCAGCCCGCTTCCGTTGAACTGAGAGTCTTGTCTTCAAGGCATTTTCGCTCTATGGTTTATCTTAGCCAAGAGGGTAAACACTTGCGAATCTCGCCCTTGGACGAAGCCGGCTTTCAAGGGCTTCATATGCAAAGAAGAGATTTGATTTTGGTTGCGGATTTTTATAACCGGCGGGGAGAGCGCATGGTCAACAGTACGGGTATTGTTTCTTGGAACATAGAGGGCTTGACAAGCGAAGACCGTTATGATGAGTTTACTTGGGTTGGCCCGAACTTGCCTCCCGCTGTTGCTCTTAATTTGCACCTAACCGACGAACACAGGACGTTGAACTTTACAGTCTCAAGAGCCGGCGGCATGATTGCCGGCGACAGAATATACGACACAATCACTGTGATTGTCGATCCGGCTGTGTCGTCAGCCGAAACGCCACAGGAGGTTTTCCAATGAAAAAACATTTTTCGATTATCGTCGCCGCATTTGTAACAGTGGCGGCTCTTGCGGGCTGTACCGCGGAAACAGGCCGGCAGGCCGGCCAGCCCGGCGGCTCCCATGTCGAATATGTTCTTGTGGCGGGGCAAGACGGTGTCGCCCCGGTGAATGTTTTTGTTAGCCGCATAAACATAAGGACCGCCGCCGGGACTCCCCTTTGGCTTACCTTCCACCGCGTAATTGAGCGGGCGAATCCCTGGGGGGACGTCTTCGCCATTTACGATGTAAGCATTAGAATTTACGGCGAAGACGGAAACCTTGTGCAGGAAATATCCGGGCTGCAGCAAAACAGTTCCCCCTTTAACGCTGTCATTGGCGACGAGCTAACGGAACTATCGTTTATCGATCTGAATTTTGACGGTTATTTGGACTTGCGCTTGTTCAGCTCGCTTTCCAGCGAAAGGTTTCCGATGTGGGGTACGCATTACCATTGGCTTTGGGATGGCGATCTTGGCGTTTTTGTTTTTAACGAGCAGCTTACGGAATTTCTTCAAAGCACGGTTCTTGCCATAGACGAGGAATCCAGAACGTGGAGTTACGGCTGGGCTGAAAATGCTGGCAGAACCCATTTTGTGTTGCACTTTGCCTATATAAACGGCCGGTTTGAAGAAGCCCGTATCGAGGAAACCAACTTTGTTCGCATTCACGCCGCCCACAATGCAGGCGACGAGCTGATAATTCACATAGACTCTCACCGGTTATTCGACACACGCGAAAGCGGCGACCCGCGCATGAATCATTTGCGCGTTTATAATGCGTCAGGGGAACTGCTGCAAGAGATGCGTAACATTCGCAGTAATTTGCACGAAACCTTTTTCGCGCCGGCACCTGTGCCAAGCGCGGCATTCCGTTTTCGCACTATCGACCTGCACTTTGCGGATTACAACAACGACGGCTATCTTGACATGGCTCTTGCGATAGCGACCGGCGGCTCCATGATAAATTCCCCAAGGATGTACTGGCTTTGGGATGCCTCCGTAGGCGAATTTGTGCGTAACGCCCAACTGGAGCGTCTTAGCGATGAAAGCACGGTGTCGGTAACGGGTAACGGAACAGTAGCGACGCAGGCACGCGGCGGCGGCTACTGGGTTACGCAATGGTTCCGGTATGAAGCCGGGGAGTTCGTGCGCATCGAGTAAAGAAACACTGATTAACCCTGCACTAATCAGTGCTTTCCCAGGTACGGCCGGCCATTTTTAGCGCCTCTTTCGATTGCAAGCTACAATCTCTCAATCTCGGCCGGGGTTAGCCCTGTAAACTTTGCTATTTCTCCAAGGGGCACGCTGTCCGCTTTCATTTTCCGTGCGACTTCAGATAACCCCTCTTGCCTGCCCCTCTGCTCGCCCCTGTCCTCGGCAGTGGCTAGGTTTGATGCCAGATCGGTCTGGTACATTCTGCGGCTGCGGAACTTCGCGCGCTCATGCTCGTCTTTGCTCACGCTCATCAACAAATCAC
>WRKI01000258.1 GCA_009778155.1 Spirochaetota bacterium | reverse complement strand
ATTTACCGGCAGCGGCGGCGGGGGTTGCCTTACCCCTTGGTGCATTGCAACCAAAGCGGCGGGTAGCCGTATTTTTCAGTTCAAAGAACCGGGTTCAAGGAACTGCGATTCAAAGAACTGCGGTTCTAGGAACCGGCGGAGTTTAACGTGGACTTTCCAATAACCATAATCGCGCTCCTTTTGCTTCTGTGTATTGCCTTATTGGTTATTTTACGCCAAAGGAAAGCGCTTGAAAAACTAAAACTCGAACAAAAAAAATCCAGTCATGTGATTCAAAGAATGATCGCCGCCTTTGACGCGGCTCCTTTCATCTGCTGTCTGGTAGGCGAGTTTGAAGGCGAAGACGTTGTAATTCTAGATGTCAACAAAGCGGTTATAAAACTTCTAAAAATCCCGGACAAGCGGCTTTACCTAGACCGCTTTTTCGATTATTGCCCCGAATACCAGCCGGACGGTAAAACCTCCGTGGAAAAAGGCACTTACGCCTACCGGCAGGCCTTTGAAAAAGGCAGTTACCTGCTGGAGTGGGTCTACAAGGCGGCCGACGGCGAGCTTATCCCCGTGGAGGAATACCTTGAGCGGCTGGAGGTAGGCGGCAAAAGGTATGTAATCACCTTTACCTACGATTTGCGCGATTTGGACAAGTTCAGAAAGGCCGAAAGCTTTGTCCAGCAAAAGCTGAACGTCATCTTGGACTCTTCCCCGCTGGCCTGCTGTATCTTCGACCGAGAGTCCTCTTTTTTAGAGCTGAACACGGCTGCGAAAAGCCTTTTCCAAATTAACGGTTCTGGCTACGAACCAAAAAGCATTTTCGACTTTACCCCGAAGTACCAGCCCTGCGGCGAGCTTTCCTCCGTCAAGGCCAAGCGCATTCTCTCCAGTTTGGAAACCAGCACCGTCTTCGAGTGGATGCACAAAACCTTGGAAGGGGAGCTGATCATCTGCGAGATTATCCTTGTCCGCATAGACATAGGCGGGCGGGAGGCCGTGATTAGCCATATCCGGGATTTAAGAGAGTACAAAAAGATGCTTTCGGATATTGACTACAGGGACAAGCTGATCCGCGCCGTTTCCAACGCGACGGCCGTGCTTTCCGGCGCGGGAATAGACGAGTTCGAGGCCTTTTTATGGAAAAGCATGGGGATGATAGGCGAGGCTATTGATGTTGACCGGGTGTACATCTTCAAAAACTACATGGAAGGCGCGGAGCTTTTTACAAGCCAGCAGTACGAATGGTCGCCCAACGCCGAACCCCAGCAGGGCACTCCCCTGACTACCGGCTTGAGTTTCAAAAACTTTCCAGACTGGGAAGAAAAACTGGGCAACGGGCAGTGCATTAACGGTTCCGTTCTGCAAATGCCGGAAGCGACGCAAAAATGGATGATTCCGCAGGGCATTCTGTCCATGCTCATCGTGCCCATATTTTTCAAGGGCGAGTTCTGGGGTTTTCTGGGGCTGGACGACTGCCACAAAGAGCGGGTTTTCAGCGACAACGAGGTTGCCGTAATGGGCAGCGGCAGTATTCTTATCGCAAGCGCCATGTTGCGAAACGATTTGGTTTTAAGCCTTATCGCATCTTCTGCCTCGCTGGAGGACGCGCTTGTGGGGGCGCAGGCGGCCAGCCACGCCAAGAGCATCTTCCTTTCCAGCATGAGCCACGAGATGCGCACTCCCTTGACGGCCATTTTGGGCATGACGGCGATAGGCAAGTCGGCGCAACAGCTTGCCGGCAAGGACTACGCCTTTGACAAGATCGACAGCGCGTCCACTCATCTTTTGGGGGTTATAAACAACATTCTGGACATATCAAAAATCGAAACGGGCAAGTTCGAGCTTTATGTTTCGGAGTTTCCCTTTGAAAAAATGCTTCGCCGGGCGGCCGGCGTTGTCGACTTCCGCGTGGAAGAAAAACACCAGAAGTTTTCGATCCGCCTTGATCAGGAAATACCCTTTTCCATTTCCTGCGACGAGCAGAAGCTGACGCAGGTTATTACCAATCTTTTGGCCAACGCCGTAAAGTTTACCCCGGAAGGCGGCGGGATACGGCTTAAAGCCCAGCTTGTGTCCGAGGAAAACGGGGTTTTAACGATAAAAATCACCGTGGCAGACACCGGCATTGGCGTAAGCCCAGAACAGCAGGCGAAAATCTTCACCCCCTTTGACCAGGCCTCAAGCGACACGACTTACAAGTACGGCGGCACGGGGCTGGGGCTTTCGATCTCCAAAAGCATCGTGGAGCTTATGGGCGGGGAGATTTGGGTGGAATCGGAGCTTGGCAAGGGCGCGGCCTTTATTTTTACCGTCAAGGTGCACCGGGGGAGCCTTGCCTATGCCACGTCTTTTTCCGGCGAGGAAGGGTTGAAGGGCAAAAGGGTGCTGGCCGTGGACGACGATCCCGACATTCTGGTTCACTTGAAAACAATTATCGAGCGTTTTGGCGCGGAGTGCGACACTGCCGAAAGCGGCCGTCAGGCGCTTGATATGCTGGAGGCGAATGCGCCTTATCATATATGTTTTGTCGATTGGAAAATGCCGGAAATCGACGGTCTTGAGCTTTCCCGCAGAATCAGGGCTATCCGCAAAGAGGGCAACATTGTCATTATCATGATCTCCAACGCAAAGTGGGTGGGCTTGGAAGACGATGCGCAGCAAAGCGGCGTGGACGGTTTTTTGCTCAAGCCGCTTTTGCCGTCGGACATTCTGGACTGCATGGAGAAAAATCTTTTTTATCCGGGCGCGACCCATGCCGTCGCGCCGGCGCAGGCCGAAAACGAAAAAATGTTCGAGGGCTACCGGCTGCTCTTGGCCGAGGATGTCGAGATAAACAGCGAGATTGTGCAAGCCTTCCTTGAGCCTACGGGTATCGAGATAGACTGGGTCAGCGACGGGCGGCAGGCGGTGGACGCTTTCAGCAAAAACCCCGATTCCTACGACGTTATCTTGATGGATTTCCAAATGCCGGAAATGGACGGTCTTACGGCCACCCGCTTGATTCGCGCCCTTGAAAGCCCCAAGGCGAGGGAAATTCCCATTATCGCTCTTACGGCGAACGTCTTCAAAGAAGACATTGAAAAGTGCATCGAAGCCGGCATGAGCGACCACTTGGGCAAACCCATAGACCTCCAGCAAATGCTGGACAAGCTGGGCAGATACCTCCCCGGCCGCTATTAGTGAATTGCCCGATATGGCTGATTGGGTGCGAGGCGGTGGGCTTTTAATCTCACGGCCACGCTATATTTAAACTAGCAGGTTTTCACATTTTTGTCAAGGCCTTTGTGTGTTTTTTTCAGCAATTCTACATTTAGGGAAACGCTGATTAGCAAAACGCTATTAGCGTAGAGTTAATCAGCGTTTCCCCAAGGAAGCAATAGGATCAAAATTGGGCAATTCCGTGTTCGTTTAGAACTGCGAAGAATTTCTTCTGGTCTTTGGACGGAACCGCCAGCATACGGCCTTCGATCCGGCGGGCAATGCGTTTGAATTCCGGGTCGCGCAGCAGCTCTTCCAGGATTTCCTGATTTTCAGGCAGATCGTACACCAGCATATCGGTGCGGGCTTTGCTGAAAAGGCCGGCACGCTCAAGCACCTTCTTGAAAAGCTGCTCCCAATGCGGCGCGGGGTTTTTATCGATTAGCAGTTTGAAGCGTTCGATCCTTTCGCTTATCTGTTTATCGTTTGTGCATCCTGCAATAAAAGAGCCGGGGCTTATGCGCCAGCGGTCTTCTCCCAGCCGCCGGCCTACTTTGTCCAGGTATACCTGCCGCTCCAAAGAGTTGCCCTGCATGGTAACAAGCAAAAGTTCCCGGTCGGCAATGGCGTTGTACTCCCTGGAGGGCCGCGGCGGACGGGCGTTTGTCAAGCCAAGACACCAGCGCCCCAGCTCTGTGATGCGGACAGCTTTCAGGGAATCGTATGGCGATAGGGGGTACTGCTTCTTGCCATTGTCCCGGGCAAGAGGCGGCATGGCCTGAACTATTTCCAGCAGCCCCAGGGCCGCAAAGAAATAACAATAGGCCTTCAAAAGGGGCCGTGCCAGAAGATAGTAGTGCAAGATTCCTTCAGGACGGATTTCCCTGTAATGAGGGTGAGGGGAATAGGCCAGGCCGTCAATATCAAGCTTTTCTACTTTCATCTTCAGGGTTGTTTCCACACTGGAAAAGGAAAACCTTCCTTTCCGGGAAATTCTAATATGCTCCGCCAGCTTATCTACATCAAACCATGCGCCATCCTGGGCAATATGCAAAAAAATATCATGGAATATCCTTCTGGAAGGAGGCAATTCATTCTTGCTGTCAATATAATGGCCTTGAGGCCTGCTTAAATGATCGATACATATATTGTACTCAAGAAAGGTCCGATCCGGCGAGAACCAGCCCTTGGTGAACCGGGATTTTTCGCTGAAAAAAGCCTCTACCAGGCCGCGTACCCCTTCCTGGCCGTCTGCCGGGCGTTCTGGTTTACGGTTGGACATACAAAGGATAAAGCGGGCGGCCAGATCGACACTGTCCGGCATATAGTCTTCCGTGTTTTGTTTTTGGTTCTTTTTGGCGTTGTTATCCCGGGTAAAAAACATTGTTTCGTCAAAAGGCAAAAACCCTGTAGAACTGCGCAATTCATTAAGTTCGCCCTTCTTAAACCCGTTTCTAAGGCTTTTATCCACATCCCCCTCGCTGGCCCTCTCCAGCAGGCCCTGCAAGGCATCGCAGAGCAGAGGGTACACATCGGAAATCAGGAAGCTGTTGTTATAAGTTTCCTTTTGGTCTTGAATCCGGCAGGCGGATATTTGAAAAAGGCTGGGAGGCGCAAGCCATAAACTCAAAATATTTTGCAAAAACACAGGGATGCTTAATACCGGGCAGCCGTAATGGTTATACACGGGAAGAAAATCAAGGCCCAATTCGTCGCGGAATTTCCACTCTTTGAGCCAATAGGTGTTCTTTGCGAATACCAGGGACATATCCCACTGTTTTTCAAGGAAAGGCACGGGCAAATAATCGATAAAGGCGGCCTCATAGAGTATATGTTGAGTTATTTTAGGCAGAGCAAAAAACCACCCTTCAAATTTCTCCACTGTGGAAAAGTTCAGGGATTCGGCAATTGTATCAACGAGTTCCCCTTTTCTTTGGGCGCTGGGGGGTCTTGCAAGAAGCGATTTATGGGCGCTTTTTAACAATTCCATCGTAAGGCCTGAGAGGTCTCGCACCAGTTCCTGTTTTCTGTGTTTCGCTGGCGGCAGTTCTTTAGGGGCTTGGGTTTGTATCCCGTCGGTTTTTTCAGCCATAGGAATCCCCCACAAGGTATGCCACATCTTCGGGGTTCAGGCTTTTCAGCGCCCCGGCATCGTCGGAGAGCAAGGCCCCGGCAAGGTCGGATTTGCGTTTTTGCAGTTCCATGATGCGCTCTTCGATGGTGTCTTTGGCAATGAGCCTGTAACAGAAGACCGGGTTTAGCTGTCCTATGCGGTGGCTGCGGTCTATGGCCTGGGCTTCCGCCGCGCTGTTCCACCAGGGGTCAAGGATAAAGATATAGTCTGCGGCCGTAAGGTTAAGGCCGGTTCCGCCGGTTTTAAGGGTCATGATAAAGACTTTGACGCTTGGGTCTGTCTGGAAACGCCGCACAAGGGATTGGCGATCCACCGTAGCGCCGGTCATTGTAAGGTTCGCGATGCCCAGGGCCGCCAGGTCTTCGCTTACCAAATCCACGGTGGCCAAAAAATTGGTAAAAATCAGGCATTTGTGGTCGTTTTGGACAAGCTCGCCCACCATGTCTTTGAGGTACTGCCGTTTTGCGGAAGGGCCGCCGTATTCCCCGTCTGCCTCCGGGACGCTGGCCAAACGCCGCAGCTCGGTCAGGGCCTTGAACACCAAAAACGAGGCCTTGGGGTATTCGCCGCCGGCAATAATCCCGTCGATCATCCGCTTGTATTCCTGCCTTCTCTGGTGGTAAACGGCCAGATGCGCTTCTTCAAGCTCGATGTAGGCGGTCTCCTCGGTTTTGTCCGGCAGGTCTTTCAATACATCCCGCTTTACACGGCGCAGCATGAAAGGGTATATCCGCGCCCGCAGGTCGCGCAGCGTATCTTCGTTCCCCGCATCCTGAATGGGGATAAGATAGCGCTGGTTGAAGGACTTCTCCGAACCGAAAAAGCTGGGGTTAAGAAAGCGGAAAAGGCTGTAAAGCTCCCCCAGGTTGTTCTCCACCGGCGTACCGCTCATGGCCAGCTTGTGGGAGGCTTGCAGGGAAAGCACCGCCGCCGTAGTCTGGGTGGTCAGGTTTTTGATATTCTGGGATTCGTCCAGTATTATGTAGAAAAACCGTATTTTCTGAAAATCATCGACATCCCGGCGCAGGGTTGCATAGGTGCTCAAAATGATGGAAAAGGCTTCCCCTTCAAGGCCTGAGCCGTCCCGCTCGCTCCCGTAGTGTATGGTATAGGGCAGCTCCGGCGCAAACCTGTCAAGCTCTGCGGCCCAGTTAAAAACCAGGGTCTTGGGGCAAAGGATAAGGCACTTGCCTTTAGCGCCGCCTGAGTAAAGGCCGCGCAGCAGGGCGATGACTTGTATGGTTTTTCCCAAGCCCATCTCGTCCGCCAAACACGCGCCCATCTGGAATTCTCGCAGGTAATCAAGCCAGCGCACCCCGTATTCCTGATACGGCCTTAAAACGCCGTTTTCCAAGGGCCAGGCCCCGGGGCGCTTGGCGATTGTGTTGTAGTTGCCGAAAAACGGGCGGGCATCTTCCCATGCGGCCCCTTCGATCTCGACCGATTCTTCCTGTAGCAGCAGGGGGATGTCGAAGTAAGAAAGCTCGACGCCCGAATCGCTGCCCTTGATCTGGGAGAGCAGCCGATCGAGCTTGTCCATGGTGCGCTTGTCCGGGAAGGCGCGGCTGCCGTCGGACAGGGTGATGCACGCCGACTTGCGGTATTCCGCCATAAAGCGGGCAAAGGAAAAGCTTTGCCCTTCAAGTTCCACCTCGGCCTCGCCGGAAAGGTAGTCTATGCCCTTGCCCATGGAAAGCCTGACCCGCGGCTTGGCAAACTTCAGCTTGTAATCCCTTAAAACCTGGGCTTCCAGAAGCACAAAGCGCTCCGCAAGCTCGATGATGTTTTCCCCGAAAAATTTACCGGCAAAGCCCGGCGCGATGATGAAGCGGCCGTTTTCTTCGTACACGGACTTTTTGACCGCGTCTTTGTTCCCGTTTTTGTTCAGCATGGCGCTGAAAAGCTCCCCCGGCGGTTCGGGGAAGATCACTTCCGCAATGCCCATGACTTTGTCGCTTTCGTTCAGCTCGACTACGGAAACAATATCCTCGTTCTCCAAAAACAGCGGCGGGAAACCCCGCAAAAAGCTGACGGGCCGCACGTGCAGGTACTCGTATCCGTCTATTTCCATGAAAAGCAGGGCCGGCAACGCCGAGGCGGGCCGGATGCGCCTGACCGTCCAGCCTTCGTACATGAGCTTTAAATTGGCGAATGTCGAAAAAACCAGGGAAAGATAGGCGGGGGTCTCGCTTATCTGTAGGCGCGCGTGGATACGGTCCGTGTCCGCCCAGTAAAGCCCCAAGTCCTCGATTGTGTATACCAGGCTGCCGGCAATTGCTAGGCAGGGGGAAACGGTATAAAACGAAGGCAGGCCGTCTTTCGGCGCATCCGTGTCTTTTTTTATTTCCGCCTTGCGCCCGGCGGCAACTGCCGCCCCGGACTCATCCTGCAGCACCAGAGACACATCGACATACTTTGCAGATACGTCTTCCACGCGGAGTGTGCAGCGGTAGGAGCCTTCGGCTTCCCGCAGAATCTCCCCCTGGGCGTTGCGCAGCATACCGGCGGCAAAGGCCTGTCTTATAAGCCGTTCATCGGGGTTGGTCAGGACATAGCCGCCGCCGTCGGCCCCGTCGAAGTTATAGTCGTATTGCAGTGCCTGTTTGCGGGCAAGAAATTCCCGCAACAGTTCCCGCCGGATGCCCGTAAAACGGCGAAAGTCCGGCGACTGCTGCCCCCGGCCAAGGCCGTGAAAGCGAAAAAAAGTTTGAGCGCCTTCTCTGGCTATGCTGAAGTAAAACCCGTCTTTCATGTAATTTTGCCGCTACCGCTGTCATTACCATACGATGATTTTAACTCGTATGTCAAGTGCGGAGCGGTGTAGAAAATATCAAAATTTTGCCTGAAGAAATCGCAAAATTAAAGAAACGCTTCCTTAGCGTCGGGTTAATCAGTGTTTCCCTCGCAGAATTACCTACGGCCTGCCGCGCCCGTTGGGGGCTTGGTTTTTTCAAAAAAGCCAGGGTAAGCCCGTCTTAGCGGGGCTTTTTCCCCAAAATTTACTGCGGGGGCTTTTCCCCAAGCCCACAAACAGCGTACCCCCCCCGCTTTACCCCCAGACCGTTTCCCGCTAGAATAAATCCATGAGCGACAATCTAAAAGCCGGCGAAACAGCGGTCTCGCCCGCAGGCATAAAAACAGCGTGGATACCCGGCGGGAAAGCCACTTGACACGATCTACATAGAATGGTATGCTGGAATAAAGAAAAAAAGGAGGAATAAAGATGAGCCAAGAGTTTTTTCATTTCTGCGCCAATAATAAGCTAAAAGAAGCTGGGGAGCTTTGGGAAAAGGGCGACATTGACCTTGAATTTCGATATGCAGGCTATACCGCGCTGCTGCAAGCCGCATCTAAAGGTTATACAGAGCTAGCGCAATGGCTAGTTGAAATCGGCGCGAATTTAGAGGCGGCTTCGTCGGACGGCAAAACCGCCTTAATCCACGCCGCATCGCGCGGGCATACCGACATTGTAGAAGCGTTGCTGAACGCCAATGCGGATAAAAATTGCGCGGACAAAAAAGGCAGCACCCCGCTTGATTATGCAAAGCAGCTTCACAAGGACAATAAAAAGCTAATAGAAATGCTTGCCCCAAAACAAGCGCTTGCGTCCGAAAAAACAGAGGCAGCCGTTCAAGCGGATAAAAACATGAAAGCGTACGAAAAATTTGTTGAAGCGTTTCCCCCGTCAGGCCAACTGCTTAAACCGTCTGAGGAGACTATCGAAAAATACAGGCCGCTTGTTCCAGAAGAATTGCTTGGCTTTTGGAAAAAATACGGTTTCGGCAATTACGGCGGGGGCTTGATAAAAATTATAAACCCTTCAGATTACGAAAACGTGCCGGGCATCAATGTGTCGGTTGACATTCCATTGGCTCTGAATTCCTTTGGCGATATTTTTATTTACAGAAACGTTTCCGCTAAAAATGTAAAAGCTGTCGGAATTCTAAACGTGCATTATCGGAGCCGGGAGTTTTTTATTGTCGGCGAAAACTGCATAGAAGAGTTTTTTGCAGGTGTTGATGATTCGCTGCCGATTATTCGAGCAGAATTATTCAAAGAAGCGCTTGCAAAACACGGCAACTTGGAGTTTGACGAAATTTTCTTTTTTACACCCGCTTTAGCTTTGGGAGGGGGCGAAAAAGTAAAATTCGTCGAAAAGGGCAAGGCATTGGTTCACTATGAACTGTTGGCTCAAATGTTAGGTGCAGACTTTAAAGCTGTTTGAGGGCTTGCCGGGGCGGTTTTTTGCGGAGAGTTCTTGACATGGCTCGTAGGGAGGGGGGTTGGGATAGTCGATTTTCGGGCATTTTGCGCGGTATATACGCCAGTTTTGACGCATATATTTTAAGCTAAGGAATCAAGAGGAGTGTTATGGAAAATGCAGATCACAACAAAATAATAAAAGCGATTGCTACAAAACTTTTTAAACCGCATGGCATTAAAAGAAAAGGCCAATCAAGATTATTTATAGACGACAACGGCTGGTTTATAATAATAATAGAATTTCAACCGCATAATTACAATCGCGGGGCATTCTTAAATATTGGAATAAATTTTAATTGGTATTTAAATGATTATTTTTCATTTGACATTGGAGGTAGAGAAAAGGATTTTATTGAATATAAAAATACTGACCAATTTACTGCGGAAATAAAAAAAATATGTGAATATTCAATTGAAAAAATCAATGGATACAGGTCTCAATTTAAAAATATAAAAGATGCTGAAAAAATAATTTTAAAAACTCAATATACAAGCGATGATTTTTGGGGGAATTACCATCGAGGAATAATATCCGGCTTGGTTGGAAATATGGACAATTTAAAAAAATATTTTGAAAAAATATTAAATGAACCTGATGATAATATTGGATGGAGGATAGAATTAAAGAAAAATATAAAAGAACTAAAAGCATTGGCAGAAAAAGACAGCAGTAATTTTAATGAAAAAATAAAAGGCATAATAAAAGAAGCAAGAAAGAGAAAAAATTTAGATGAAAAGGAAATAATAATATAAGCGGTGTGCGACACAACTGCCCCCGGCAAAGCGCAGGTAGCCTTCAAGGACGATTTTCCCGCGCATCGCTTTCAGCTTTTTAGAGACTTTTTAGCTCCGTTAATCGCCCCAGACTGTCAAAGATCGCTTTCAGCCTGTTTTTTCCAGATATGCCGATTATTTCATCCCCGTTTTTTTCCAGCTCGTATTTTTTTTGAGACAAATAATTTTCAAAAGCCTTTTTGTGATTAACTTCAAATTGTGAAATTAATTGCGGAAATGCCGTAAAAATTGAAATATGATCATTTGGGAACTTTTTTCAATTTCCATTGAATTTACAGTCAGGCACATAGTGCCCGCTCCATAGTTCCCCAAATAGTAACCGTTTGCTTCGCTTAACCCAAGACCCGCAAGCCCTATAAAATGCAGATCGTTTCGCTCAATTTCAAACCGGCTTTCGGTCAAAAAATCAATCTTGTGTTTTTCGCCGTAGTTTTTCATGTTTTCAGCCTGTTGGATTAAAGGAAACGATGATTAAATCCCATCGAGGATTTAATCATCGTTCTTACCCGCATTTTGCGCAATGAAATGAGCAAATGCATAAGAAAGCACTGATTAGCTTCGAGTTAATCAGTGCTTCCTAAACTTTCAGGAAGGCCGGACTTGGTGTTCGCCCAAGACCACAGCCAAGTTTCCGACTCATGCGAAAATGTCCCAAGTATTTGCATTGGAAAAACCAAATCTCCGCCAAAAGATATTTCGCCTTTTCCTATATCCACATCATAGTCCTTTTTTCCGATCATGCCGGCGAAAAACAATTGCTTTTCAACAGCAAATGCCCCAAAATTTTCAACCAATTCTTTATTGTAAAGTTCCATTTGTCTCTCCTTTGATTTTATCTTTCCCGCCAAGTCCCCAAACGCCTACTTCAATCATTCCATATCCAAGCGAACCGTGCCAAGCCGCCTTCCGCAAAAAAATGAAAAAAACGCCCCCGGCAAGCCCCGTTTGCTTCCCTCCCGTGTTTTACTCTTCTCGCTCCCCAAACAAGGCAGCCGCTCGCTCGCATTTCCCGCAAGCCCCCAAACAGGGCAACCGCCCGCTTTACCCCAAGGCCGTTTCCCGCTAAAATGAACCCATGAGCGACAATCCGCAAAAAGCCGGGGAAATAGCAGTCTCGCCCGCAGGCATAAAAACCGCATGGATACCCGCCGGGACATTCACAATGGGCAGCCCGGCAAATGAAAAATGCAATACAACGCCAAAGACCCCCCAGCGGCAGGTAACGATAAGCCGAGGCTTCTGGATAGGCGTGTACCCCGTAACACAAGAACAATGGCAGGCAGTAATGGGCAGCAACCCCAGCCATTTTAGCGCGAACCCGGCGGCAGGGGAGACGCAGGAAAAGCGTCCTGTGGAGGATGTAAGCTGGTACGACGTGCTTGTTTTCGCAAACCGCCTAAGCCTAATAGACGGGCTTACCCCTGCGTACAGCATCGGCGGCAGTGCAAACCCCGATGACTGGGGAAAAGTTCCGAAAAAAAGCAAACTGGTATGGAAGGCGGTGGAAGTAGTCGAAGGCTCCACCGGGTGGCGACTGCCCACCGAGGCGCAGTGGGAGTACGCCGCCCGGGCGGGCACGACAACAGCCTTCAGCAACGGAGCGGAAGACTGGGAAGACGAGGCCTCGCTTGAGGCCATAGGCTGGTTTCCTTTTAACTCTGGGAGGATAACGCACGAGGTCGGCCGCAAACAGCCCAACGCATGGGGGCTTTACGACATACACGGCAACGTGTGGGAGTGGTGCTGGGACTGGCATGACGATTACCCGGCGCAAGCGCAGACCGACCCGGCAGGCGCACCTTCGGGGTCTATGCGCGTGAAGCGCGGCGGAAGCGGCGGGCATTCGGCGCAGTTCGCCCGCTCGGCCGCTCATTACGGCTACGAGCCGTTCATGACAGACGGCGCTATGGGCTTCCGGCTCGCCCGCCCCTAGAAACATTT
>WRKI01000257.1 GCA_009778155.1 Spirochaetota bacterium | reverse complement strand
AAAGAAGTTTTGCCGCAGGGGTAGGTTTTGGCACTATCATCCACATAAACAATTCCTTTTTTATAAACCCTCAATTAAACACTTTGAACACGATTGGTAGAAACGGCAGCCATCTTTTAAGCTTTGTTCCCAATGTTGGGTTTAATCTCAGCGAAAGTATCAGCATAACGCTTGCGCCCTCGCTTACATGGGCGTACAATTTTTCTAGCCGGGAAGTGCAGCAGCCAGCTTTCAGCATATTAAGACATAACATCAACTCAAGTAACGACATTGTAATAGGGGCAAGGGCGGGTATCCGTTTTCGATTTTAGTGATAAATCTCACGGAAAATGTGCCGGTTCTTCTGTAAAATATGCTTAATCGAAGTGCAACAGGCTCGTTTGAGAGAATTGTTGCCAACAAATTGGAGGGTTAAGCTATGAAGAAAATGTTTTGTTTCCAGTGCGAACAAACAGCAGGCGGAAAAGGCTGTGCCGCAAGCGCAGGGGTTTGCGGTAAAGCCGGCAGTGCCGCATTGTTAATGGACGATCTAACCGGGGCAATGATTGGGCTTGCGCGAGCAGTCAGCAGTCATGCCGGCGGCAAAGTGTCCGGGGCGGTTTACAAGCTTTTAGTTGAAGGCTTGTTTGTAACAGGCGCAAACGTGAATTTTGACGATGCCGCTTTGCAAAAATGTATCGAAAAAACAAGAAGCGAAGCGGCAAAACTTGGCGCGGCAGAAGAATATGCTTTGCATACGCTGTGGGAAGCAAATGAAGATGTTCGCTCTTTAAAGTCTCTTTTGTTATTTGGCATCCGGGGCATAGGGGCTTATGCACATCACGCTCTAGTGCTTGGTTACGAGAACCAAGAGATTGGGGAGTTTCTTGTCAAGGCACTTGCCGGCATTGGCGAAAACGGATACGGCATGACAGAACTGCTACCACTTGCAATGGAAGCGGGCAAGGTGAACCTTATTTGCATGGAATTGTTGGACAAAGCAAATACGGAAAGCTACGGAACCCCAAAACCGACAACCGTGCCGTTATCGGTGGAAAAAGGCCCCTTTATCATAATAAGCGGGCACGATCTTCATGATATGAAAATGTTGCTGGAACAGACAGAAGGCAAAGGTATAAACATTTACACCCACGGCGAAATGTTGCCAGCGCACAGTTATCCAGAATTGAAAAAATATCAGCACTTAAAAGGTAACTTTGGAACAGCTTGGCAGAATCAACAAAATGAATTTGATGGTGTTCCCGCGCCGGTATTATTCACAACAAATTGTCTAATGCCGCCAAAACAAAGCTACGCCGACAGGGTTTTTACAAGCTCCGTTGTCGGCTATCCCGGCTTGCCCCACATTGGAGAAAAAAAAGATTTTTCGCCAGTGATTGAAAAGGCACTCGCTCTAGGCGGATATGCCGAGCAAAAAAATATGACCGGGATAAATGGCGGAAAAGAAGTAACAACAGGCTTTGCTCACGGGGCGGTATTGTCCGTTGCCGGCACGGTAATCGATGCGGTTAATAGCGGGGCGATACGACATTTCTTTTTGGTTGGCGGTTGCGACGGCGCAAAGCCCGGCCGCAATTACTACACGGAGTTTGTTAAGCAGTCCCCGGCCGACACGGTAATTCTAACACTTGCCTGCGGGAAGTATCGATTCAACGACATGGACATTGGCAGTATCGGCGGCTTGCCACGCATTATGGATATGGGGCAATGCAACGATGCCTTTTCTGCGATTAAGGTTGCGGTGGCTCTTGCAGAGGCATTCGGCTGTGGGGTGAACGAATTGCCGTTAAGCCTTGTGCTTTCATGGTATGAACAGAAGGCCGTTTGCATTTTGCTAACATTGTTGCATCTGGGCATAAAAAATATTTTCTTGGGGCCTAGCCTGCCGGCGTTTGTTTCACCTAATGTTTTGAATTTCCTTGTAGAGAACTTCGGCATTAGCCCCATAAGCACGCCAGAGGCAGATTTAGCGAAGATTCTCAAAAAGTAGCCACAGGCCAAGTGAAAAAACCGGGGAAACTGCTCGACAAAAGCCGTAAAAAATGCTACTTTTATGTAGAAAGGGCGTTTTTTAGCCCCAACAGCCAGCCCCGGCCGAACCGCAGTACGCAAACCGCGCTTCGGCCGGGGGCTTACTGTTATTTTAAGGAGGTTTTCAATGCGGATGCTAATTTTGGCCATTGTTTTTGCGCTATCAAATTTGTTGCCCGTTTACAGCAGGGGTGCTCAGGAAATGCACTTGGTTAATGTACAGGAATTTGCATCGAATCAAATTGATGCAATAACGGTAATGTACGGTTCCGGGAGAGTAAACCTTTTTCACACAGACACTGATGCAATAATTGTAAGAGAGTTCGTAAATAGAAGCAATGGCGATTATTTTGCCAGAATAACAAATTGGGATGGCATTTTGACTGTCGAAGCGGGAAACAGGCCGTTGCGGGGCAGGCGTAATTTCAACAGGTATATTGAAATCGCTGTTCCTTCAGGTAAAATTATAACTGTAACAACATCAAGCGGCAGGATTGAAGCCAATGATACGATTGTTGCTTCATCGATAAACCTTGAAAGTTCAAGCGGAAGTATTTCGCTCAACAGGATCGTGGCAGAAAAAATAAATTTAAGGGCTGCAAGTGGCAGTATTCGTGGCGGGGAAATAATTGGAAATACGACCGTTGAATCAAGAAGCGGGAGCATTGATTTGGGCTTGGTAAGCGGAACAATAAATGCAAGAACCTCAAGTGGTAGCTTTCGTTCTACCGTTACGGAAAATACAGGCGATATAACAATAGCGACATCAAGTGGCAGTGTCCGGCTTGATATTCCCAGAGACCTTGTGTTTAATTTTTCATCAAGGACATCAAGCGGCAGTTTAAACACGCCGTTTTCTGAAAGGCTTTTTAGCCCAATTGATGACAGGCGTTCAGTTCATGGCGTTATTGGCGATAGCGATATTCATGCAGAAGAGCGTAGAAACATAGACATAAACACTTCTTCAGGCTCAATAAATATCAACTGGGCAGAATAATTGAGCATTTGGGGAAGGAAAAAATTGTAAAAGGAAAAAAACATGGCGAAAATATTTTTCCCTAGTTGTAAGAATAAAGCCGCATACCCTGCAGCAAGTGGTAAACTGCGTGAATATCTTCTTGCAAATTATGCAGTGGAAACAGTTGCAGGGTGTTGTCGTAATGAACACAAAAAGCTATCACCGGATGATGCCGCCATTGTGCTGTGCAATACCTGTTTTGCTTTTTGCGAAGAATCATCAAGCGTTGGCAAAATTGTTTCTGTTTGGGAGATCGTAGATAGCGACTTCAATTTTTCTTTTCCAAACTACAATGGCGAAAAAATTACCGTGCAAGATTGTTGGCGTGCCATTGGCCGGGATAAAATTCACAACGCCGTGCGAAGCTTGTTAAAAAAAATGAACATGGAGCCGGTTGAACTCAATGAAAATCGCCATAAAAGCCTTTTTTGTGGCATGGCTACTTATATGCCCCAACCTGCCCAAAATGCACTGCTTGCGCCCAAAAGATACGGCACTGACGCACCGGGAATGTTCAAGGAACACTCAGAAGAAGCCAGAATTAGCTTTATGCAAGAACACGCCAAGCAATTTACCACCGGCAGAGCCGTCAGTTATTGCTTGGCGTGCGATACTGGCATAAAGACAGGCGGCAAGAAATCAGCAAGTTTGCTCAATCTGCTTTTTGGCGAAGCTGAATAACCTCAATGCGTTATGTGAATTGAGGAAACTCATCGACATAATTTTTTTTAAGCAACTTTTGCATTTTAGAACATTCGGAGTTGTTGGGGTTACGACGTATCGCCTCGTCAAAATCCGCAAGTGCTTTGCCCATAAAGGCCATTGCGCGTATGTAATAATATTCATCGTTGCCGACATCAAGACGTATAGCCTCGTCCATGTCCGCAAGAGCCTTATCCCTTTCGCCCTTGCTTATATAAGCCAAGGCGCGGGTTCTAAAACTTTGGGCATAACTGGAATTAATGCGAATAGCCTCGCTTGCATCTGCAATCGCTTTATCCGGCTCGCCCTTCATTAAAAAAGTTTCGGCACGGATAAAATAAGGATCGTATGTGCTGGAGTCAAGATGTATCGCCGCATTCACATCTGCAAGTGCTTTTTCCCATTCTTTTTTGCTCAAAAAAACAAGTGCCCGAACACAAAAAGAATCGGCCTTGCCGGGAGCAAGAGCGATTGCTTTATCTGCATCCGCAATAGCTTTATTCGTTTCCCCCTTTGCTAAATAGGCTTGAGCGCGAACCTTATACACTTCGACATTGTCTGCTTCAAGCTTTATTATTTTTGTGCACTCATCGATTGTGTCTTTGTATTTTCCAAGTATGGCGTTAAATTCGCAACGTTTTATTAACAGCCCGGTGTTGGAAGGATGCTTTTTAATCCATTTATTTAGCTCCTCCATTTTTGCCGCTAAATCGCTAAAATTGCCTTTTTCAACAAACGCTTGAACTTCTTTAAGATAGTCTTCGACGTTGCCTTCAACGGGTTCACTTTTTCCAAACATACTAACACTCCAAAAAAAATCATTCGTGCAACCAATCCCGGTTGCAATTGCCGGCCTTTCCAACAAGTCCATTATACCATTTTTGCCGAACCATGTCCAGCCATACCCGGCATCAATCAGCCCAGCATTGGCCCCGCAATACTTATCAGCAAGCTAAACACAACAATACAAATCGCCCCGAACTTCCAGTTTAGAAACAGAGAATTTTCAAAAGTGCTTTTGCCGTTTAAGCTTGAAACAATCATTATTGCGGCAGAAAAGGGAGTAAGCATAAGCCCCATAATCCACCCCATAATCATAGCCAGGGCGAAGGTGTAGTTTGTAAGCCCCAGAGCCGCCGGCTGTAGAACAATAACCATAGTAATCCCCACAGTGTTTGGGTGAATCCCAATCAAAGGCGGCAAAGTCATGATAAGAATGATGGCCGCAATCATCGCTGGCGGCGTTCCGTGCAACCATGCGGGTAACAGATTCGCCATTGCAAGCCCCGCACCGGAAATATCCAAAGCCCTTGCAAGAAAACCGGCTAACGTAAAAAGCGCAACCTGCTCCCGCACTTTAACAAGCGAGTCGTTGTAATAATTTTTTACGCCGGCAATATACGGAACTGGAAACTTTTGTATCAGCGCGGCCGCCAAAGGAAAAAGCAACGAAACAATTGGCACGATCAATGTTAGTTCCCAGTCGGTAAACACATTTAATGCGACAATTGCGGCAACCATAGCAAGAGCCAAAATCAGCATGGTATACAGTTTGTTTTTGTCAGCCTTTGTGCCGGCGGGCGGTTCGGCAGGCTGAAACTTTTGGGGATCGCGCCTAACCTCTCTGTAAATGTCAAAAAAGTTCATGGCGTTAAAAATCACCACAAAGACAAGCGCGACAGGAATAATCCTAAGCCAGCTAACATCGGGGAAGGTGCTAAAAATAATAACAGTCGCCCATGCCGGCGACCAAAAGCCAGATGAAAAATGGTTCCTTGTTAAGGTTTTTAGAAAAATTCTATCCGCATTATACTGCGTCGCAAGCGGCTTCATCATCGTATATGCAATAAGTATGCCGCCTATGCTTATAAGAACCGAAATGAAGTGAGTGAAGATTGCCACCATAAGCAAAAAGCTCATCACGTTGCGCATTTTAACCTGCGTTAGCGTTTTTAGCTCCCCCTGATAATCCTGATAATAAAATGGAAGAGAAATCATCGGGGCGCAAATAAGCAGAAGCAGCAGGTTTCTGTTTTGTATAATGGCCAAAAGCCATTCCCAAGGCTCTGCCCCCGTGTGGATCAAAAGCGACGCGCCAAAGATAAACATCATCGCCATGACCAGCTTGGTTATTTTGCTCAGTTTTGGAATCGTAAACAGCAAAACCGTTACTTGAATGACCGCCACAACGATCAACAAGGGCTGGACATCGAAAAAATAGTTAAAAAAGCCCAACAAGACAAAGGCGATGAGCATAACATTCAAAACATTTTTCATTACATCATGATAACACGTTCTTGCAAAAAAAGCAATTCCCGGATATACTAGAATTATGGGGTCTCTAAGGAAGCAATGATTAAATCCCATCGAGGATTTAATCATTGCTTCTTACCCGCATTTTGCGCAATGAAATGAGCAAATGCATAGGGAAACGCTGATTAGCGTCGAGTTAATCAGCGTTTCCCTAAAAGTCGAAATTGTGGGGTTGGAGGCTCTTTTGTGGCATTTTTGCCCGGTTCTATAAAAAGCCAGCAAAAATGACAAGCCCATTCTGAAGGAGTATGCTCATGGCAAGGGAATTTGTTTTGCAAGGCCTGGAGTGCGCAGGCTGTGCCGCAAAAATCGAGGAAGCCGTAAAAAAAATGGACGGGGTAAAAACCGTGTCAATAAACATGGCCACGTCAAAAATGCGGGTGGAAGCCGTCATTCAGGAGGCCGAAAACTTTTACAAGACGATTGAGCGTATCGTGCATGAATACGAGCCGGATGTTCAAGTGCTGGACGCCGCCCAAGCCAAAAAGATAACAAGAGAATTTGTCTTGCAGGGTCTGGAGTGCGCAGGCTGTGCCGGGAAAATTGAGGAAGCCGTAAAAAAAATGGACGGAGTAAAATCCGTGTCAATAAACATGGCCACATCAAAAATGCGGGTAGAAGCCGTCGTGCAGGAAGCCGAAAATGAAAATATGTACAAGGCTATCGAAAGCATTGTGCATGAATACGAGCCGGATGTTCAAGTGTCCGAAAATATCGAAAGCCCCAAGACAGCGAGCGACAATGTAAGCAGGCCAAAAATTTTTTGGCTGGCAGCCGGGGCGGCCGCCTTTACCGGCGGAATGCTTTTTGAGTTTGTCCTTAACGTAGGCGCAGCGGGCAGATATATCGCTTTGGCCTTGTTCGCTGTTAGCTACCTGTGGCTTGGCGGCAAGGTGCTGTTGCGCATGGCAAGGAATATTTCCAAGGGGCAAATTTTTGACGAAAACTTTCTTATGGGAATAGCAACGCTTGGCGCAATCGCCATTGGAAAATATGCCGAAGCTGTTACCGTTATGTTGTTCTACCAAGTGGGTGAATTTTTTCAAGAGATGGCTGTCGCAAAATCCAAAAAAAGAATTAGCGATCTTATGAACATTCGCCCAGATTATGCGAACTTAAAAAAAGACGGGCAAATAATCAAGGTAAACCCAGAGACCGTGCAAATAGGCGATTTGTTCGTAGTAAAACCCGGCGAAAAAATTCCGCTGGACGGCATTGTAGTAGAAGGCGAATCCATGTTGGACACAACGGCACTGACTGGCGAATCCGTTCCGCGAAAAGCATCGGTGGAAGATGCTGTTTTGTCCGGCTGTATAAACCAAAACGGCGTGTTGATGATACGCGCCACGCAAACCTTTGGCGAATCGACAGTGTCGAAAATACTTGATCTTGTGGAAAATGCGGCGCATAAAAAAGCGCCAACAGAAACATTTATTACAAAGTTTGCACGTTACTACACCCCGGCGGTTGTCGGTTTTGCGGTGTTGCTAGCGGTTGTTCCGCCATTGTTTTTCGGCGGCGACTGGTTCGACTGGATAAGCCGCGCATTGATATTTCTTGTAATATCTTGCCCTTGCGCGTTGGTACTATCAATACCGCTCGGTTTTATGGGTGGCATTGGCGGCGCGTCAAAAAAAGGAATTCTGGTAAAAGGCGGCAACTATTTAGAGGCACTTGCAAACCTTGACTTGGTGGTGTTCGACAAAACAGGCACGCTTACCCGTGGCGTTTTCAAGGTTACCGCAATAGAAGCGGCTAACGGTTTTAACGAAAGCGAACTTTTAGAGATGACAGCCCGCGCAGAATCTTTTTCCAATCATCCTATTGCCGTGTCAATCCTAAAAGAATATTCCGGCACGATAGACAAGGACAGTTTATCCAAATACGAGGAAATTGCAGGGTACGGTGTTAGCGTAAATGCGAATGGCAAAACGATCTTCGCCGGAAACGAAAAACTAATGCACAAGATGGGCGTTACCTTTACGGAATCCACAAGCCTTGGCACAAAAGTATATGTCGTTGTAAACGGAACCTTTGCCGGTTGCGTTGTAATTTCCGACGAAGTAAAGCCGGACAGTTACGGGCTTGCTAGTGCGCTAAAAGAAATGGGTGTTAGAAAAACTGTCATGTTGACCGGCGACACTCAGCAGATTGCCGAAGTTATAGCGCGTGATTTAAGGTTAGACGAAATGCACGCCAGTCTTTTGCCGCACGAAAAGGTTGAAAAGCTAGAAGCACTGCTCAAAGAAAAACAGCCGAAAAAATCGCTTGCCTTTGTGGGCGACGGCATAAACGATGCGCCGGTACTCGCTATGGCAGATGTAGGTGTGGCAATGGGCGGCCTAGGCTCGGATTCGGCCATCGAAGCGGCCGATGTCGTGCTTATGACCGACGAACCCGGCAAGTTGACAGAGGCGGTAAAAATCGCCCGTTTTACCAAGCGGGTGGTTTGGCAAAACATTGTTGTCTCGCTTGGCGTTAAGTTTTTGTTTTTATTTTTGGCAACGCTGGGCATCTCTTCTTTGTGGGAAGCTGTTTTTGCCGATGTCGGTGTGTCTCTCTTGGCCGTCTTGAACAGCATGAGGGTTATGAAAAGTTAGGTAAGTGCTGATTAACTCGAAGCTAATCAGCGTTTCCCTAGCTCAACTCTTGTTCAAAACTCAAGCTAACTACTTGGTCTACCGGCATGGAAAAGATTAAACCTTGAGCCTTGCTGCCAAGGCCGAAGGAGTCGTAGATTGCCTGCATAACTGCGCCTTTTTTCTCTTGGCTTGTGAGCATCAGAATAACTTCTCTTTCCTCTTGAACCGACACGCCGAAAAATTTAATCGCCCCTTCAGTGGCTTTGTTACGCGCATGAATTATAATCCCGCCGGGGGCACCGGCCTTTTTTGCGGTGCTCATAAATTCGCCGCTGTAACCAATGTTGACAACCGAGTAAATAAGGGCATAAGGAAACCCCGTGTAAGACTTTTTTACCGGCTCCCCATCCCAGCCATCGTCTCCACCGGCAATGTTGCCGCCGGCAATGCCGCCATCTGCATCTTTAAAGGCTTGCAGTAATGGGCTGTTGGCCGCCGAAAGAGGAATCGTAAAAGCAATCCCGCCGCCGGGGCTGTTCGAGCTGATTTTTTTCTGTAATTTTTTCACTAAAGTTGGAATTTTTCCCGGATGCTCAAGACAGGTGATCAGAGCTTTGTCGCTTGCACCGACACCCAAAAGGTCGAGCCTTTCGGAACTTGCCGTGCCTCTGGCTTTGTGAACAAAATACACGGAGACGTTTTCTTTGTCAAATACATCGCAAACAAGCTTGTGCGTTGACCAGTCAACGATAAAAAAAACAAAGCTCAAAACTGGCGTAGCAGATTTTTTTTCCTGAACAACAGAGTTTGGTTTCGGCTGTTTGTCTTTCAGACGCGAAACAAAGTTTTGGAGTATTTTCATTATCGCCTCTCCTCTAGAATTGTTATGTCGCTGTAACCGGCAACTTCGACTGTCTCTGCCAGACCGGCGGCGGCATCAGCTTTCTTTAGCTTCATTTGGTGCATAAGCCCCATTATCTGAATAATGATGGGCGGTGTCATCGCAACAATCGTAACAATGCCAACTGCGTATATCATAAGACTTCTGCCCGAACCGTCGGCTACGCCCATTGCAATCGGCAAAAGAAATGTCGCGCTCATTGGGCCTGTGCAAACCGCGCCTGAGTCAAAGGCGATTGCGGTAAAAATTCTTGGCACAAAAAACGACAAAAGCAAGGCAAGGGTGTAGCCGGGTACGATTATCCAAAGCAGTTGAATGCCAAAAAGAATTCTTGCCATTGTAAGTGCGACAGCCATGCCCATGCCGATAGCAAGCCCGCGATACATCATCTTTTGAGTGATTGCGCCGCCGGAAACTTCTTCTACCTGTTTGTTCAAAACGTGAACCGCCGGCTCGGCCGCCACGATAAAGTAGCCAATGACCCCCCCAATGGGGATCAGCGTCCAGCTAAATGGCGAGGCCGCCAACTCGGAACCTAAAAGCTGCCCCACGGGGATAAAGCCGACATTCACCCCGGTTAGAAAAAACACAAGGCCGACAAGGGTGTAAAAAAAGCCGATAATGATTCGGCCAAGCTGGTGCTTGCTGTAACGCCGCGAAACAATCTGAAGCACCAAAAAGCAGGCTAGGATGCTGCCCATTGCCGTAGAAACTTCTATTATTTGTTGGGGAATCACCGCGCCGAAAGCGCCGGCGACATCTCTGGATGTGTCCACAGCCTGAATGTGCATAAGCCCCATTTCCATGTCCACAGGCTCGAAAAAAATGCCCAAAAGAAGCATGGCAACAGCGGGGCCGACCAAAATTAGCGCGACAAGCCCAAAGCTGTCTTCCACCGAGCCTTTGTCGCTGCGGACGGAGACAAGGCCAAGGCCGATTGCCAAGACAAAGGGAACGGCGATGGGGCCTGTAACGACAGAGCCTGCTTCAAAACCGATTGCCACAAAAGCACTTGGGTTAAAATAGGCCAAGATGAAGCAGGCAAGGTAAGAGAGGATAAGCAGTGTAGAAAAGCGGATTTTGAACAGGGTGCGCAAAACGGCTAACGCCAGATAAAAGCCCATGCCGGCGGCGACTGTAAAAATGATGTACCAGTAAGGGATGGCGGTAACTTGCTGTGCGAAAACCATCAAGGATGGCTCTGCGACGGTGATCACCACGCCCATTGCAAAGCTGACAAAGATTATCAAGACGAGTTTGGAGCTTTTCGTCAATTGAACACCGATGCCTTCCCCCATAGGGATCATGGCCATGTCCACGCCCAAGGTAAAAAAGCCCATGCCGATAATGAGCAATGCCGCGCCGCCCAGGAAGAGCATGAAGGTTCCCGTGGGCATGGGAACAAGAACGACGCTGATGACGATTACAATGGCAGTTATTGGAAGAACGGAGGAAAAAGCCTCCATGATTTTTTCCCTAAGAACTTTGTTTATCATAAAAAACTTCCGTTAGGCCGTTCAAAGCTGTAACCCGACAACATCGTCTACCGGCAAAGAGAACACAATCCCGTGGGCTTTGCTGTTAAGCCCGTGCATTTCGCTGATTGCACGCATAATTTGGACTTTTTTATCTCGGCCAACCAACAAAAGAATGACTTCTTTTTCTTCTTGGAC
The DNA here is from genome assembly GCA_009778155.1 of Spirochaetota bacterium. Lineage (GTDB taxonomy): Bacteria > Spirochaetota > Spirochaetia > Treponematales > Breznakiellaceae > WQXQ01. The sequence goes on along the minus strand of WRKI01000257.1, from coordinate 829 downwards.
AGACAGGCCGAAGGATTTGACCATCGCTTGATCGGCCTGGCCCCTTCCGTTTATTACCGTCCCCCCCGAAGCCCCGGCCTCCCTTGCGGTGCTGACCAAATCATCGCTGTATCCCTGATTTACAATGGCCACAACAAGGTCGTGTAAAATATTTTTTTCCATTTTCTCTCCTTTGCTTCATATATATAGCCTATCTTAAAAGCAGGATTTTTGCAACATGGAAAAGGCAAGGTCTGGCCAAACATCGAAAAAAAAGCCCCGCCCGGGCGGGCAGGGCTTTTCGGTTACCACTGGCGGGGCTTGAATCTTTTGGGCACGGCTATTCGCATTGTGTCCCCGCTTTGCTCCACCGGGTAAAAGCCGGCTTTCAAAATCTGCGAACGCAGGGACTTGTTCATTACCGCGCTGGCGACGGCTCCGTAGTAGCGCCGCTTGTCGCCGCCGCGCCTGCCGTGTTCGCTTAAAAGGGTCATTTGCTGTTGGTGCTCCTCTATGTCTTTTTCCGTGGCCTTCGCCTTTATGCTTACCACCACGACAACCTCTTCGCCGGAGAGCAGCGCGTCAACCTCGGCAATAATCCGGCCTTCCTTGTCCTTGGGCTTTTGGTTCTGGTCGTAGTCGTACAGTTCAAAGCCCAGCTCTTTGAATTTATCGAAGATGCCGGGCATTACAAGGTGTTCTACGACGCTGCCGAAGCTGTTGTTAAGGCCGCCTATGTTTTGCCCCATTTCTCGAATGCTCTCGCGCAGCTTGTCCATTTTAAGGTCAAAAACCTTTGACATCTGCTTGCTTTCCTCTGCATCCGCCTGGCGCTGCGCCTCCCATTCCG
>WRKI01000256.1 GCA_009778155.1 Spirochaetota bacterium | reverse complement strand
TATTGCAGGTTATCCTAAACTAACCTTATTGTCAAGCGGCTCTTGAAAAAAACTCAGGGAAAATGTCTGGCACGGGGGCGTGGAGCTTTGCTTTGCGGCCGGCAGGGGTTTTTCGCCAGGGCAGCCGCTCCCGGCAAAGCTCCGTGCCTCCGTGCGAGCTTATCTTCCTCCGTACCCGCGCGGCGGAACCTCTTCAAAATTTTCTTTTTCGCGGATGTAGGCGGCAAAAATGTCGAATAAGATAGGGTCGATTTTTCGGTGCTTTTCGATAAACTCTTCGCGCATCATTGCAATGGCTTCTTGCGGGGACAGGTGCTTGCGGTATTTGCGATTCGGGTCGGTAATACTGTCGAACACATCGATAATCTCAAGAATTTTGGCCGGGAAATAGGCCTTCGCCTTGAAATTCAGCATCTGGTCAAGCTCGTAGGCAATGCTGAAATCCTGCCTGGCATAGGGATGCGTTTCTTTATGGTGTTTAAGATGAGCGCGGAAAAAACCGTAGCCGGCACTGTCGCCGTAGTACTCGTGGTGGTAGCCGGCAATAAGGGCGGCTTCCCTTGGGTAATTCGTCTTGTTAATGATTGACGTGTAGCCAACCTTGACGTGCTCAACCACAATGTCGCGATTGTAAGCGTTTTCGCCTTCGTGATACTCAATTGCGGGGGCTTTTCCAATGTCGTGAATCAAAAAGCCCACAGCCCAGTCGTTAAGAAAATTCGCAGGGATTATGCTCATCCCCTTGCAGAAAACCCGCTCCAAACTTAGGTCGTTAGTATGAATGTGGGGCATAAGATCGCAGTAAAAATCCTTGTATTTTTTGGAAACATCAAGGCGGAGCTTGTGGATAAAACTTGAAGTCGAAACCAGCTTGTTGTAATACGAAAGAAAAGAAAGCCCGCTAAGATACACCTTTGTCATATGCTGGACAATCGTCCCGTTGGATTTTTCCACAAGGCTTTTAACAAGCTCGTCGTTAAGTATATTGTTGGAAACAAGGCCGGCCGAAGAGCGAACAATGTCGTAAGTGGAATCGACAAGCCTTTGCGTGGCTTTTTTCGCATCGTCATTGGTAAGCTGCACGGCATTCATAATGGTCGCGTGGTTGATTAATGCGGCGTCTTTTGTCGCATCCACCAAGGCCTCGGCAACTTCTTCCTCGCCGGCGCTTTTTTTCGCAAGAAGACCGCTCAGGCGCGCGCTGCAGCCGTCCAGCTTTCCGATTCTTTCGGCATCGGACATGGAAGCGATCTCTTCGTATTCGTCCCCGTAGCCAAGCTCGATGGCCGGTATGTCCGCTTCTTTTTTACGCCCGCCGCCGGACTTTTCCCTTATGCCCATAAAGCTTTCAAGGGAAATAAAGTATTCCCAATTTTCGTCCTGCTGCCAGAAACTGGAGTTCTTCTCGTACAGAACCCTAAAGGGCAGGCTTTGCTTTTCCTTGGCGCTGCGGTTGACGCATAAAACGGAAACGTCCTCCTTTAGCATAAGGGAGAGGTATTTTTCGCTTATGTCGGGGGCCTGCGATAGCACCATTTCAACAGGGATCTCGGAAATTTTATCTGCCACGCCTAATTCTACAATTTTTACGCAAAATTGGCAATCCGTTTGTCCGAAAAAACGACGATTTTTGCGCCCGGCACAAGGAAATGAAAAGAGGCTCACACAAAGGCACAATAATTCGGAATAGGCTCACACCAAGGCACAAAGGCACAAAGGTTAGGAGGTTGGCGGGATTACCATAGCTCCGCGTTTCCTTCTTGCCTCACTTCTATAGAAGAGAAGGAAGATAGCGCGGAGATGAAAGGAGGCTTTCAAATCTGTGCTCTGTGCCTTTGTGCCTCCGTGTGATTAAATTGGGAGTAAATTCCGATGCTTGAGCATTCATGCGTTTGTCGTGCATCCGTGCGCGGTCTTCTTCCACGGCTTGAATAAAAGGCCACGGCGTTGTAATATGGAAGAAAGTCGCAAAAAAGGAGAAAACTGCCGATGAAGACCGTTTTTATTGTCGATGACAACGATTCGCAATTGTTTGCCGCAAAAAAAGCCTTGGAGGGCGTGTACAAAACCTTCGCCCTGCCCTCCGCCGAAAAAATGTTCCAGTTGGCGGAAAAAATAACGCCTGACATCATCCTCTTGGACATTGAAATGCCGGAAACGGACGGCTTCCAGACAATACAGCGGCTTAAAGCCGACAAAAAGTTAAGCTCCATCCCGGTCATCTTTCTTACGATAAAGAGCGACGAGGCGGCCGAGATACAGGGTTTTAAGATGGGCGCAATCGATTACATAAACAAGCCCTTCTCCGCGCCAGTTTTAATACGGCGGCTGGAAACGCACATCGACATCGACAAGCTGGTAAAGGAAGAGGCCAGGCGGGCCGCCGGCGCAGAGGAAAACTCCCAGGCGAAGAGCCGGTTTTTAGCGCGGATGAGCCACGAAATACGCACGCCAATAAGCGCGGTGCTGGGCATCTCGGAAGTTCAGATTAGAAACCCCGAGCTTGCCGCGCCGGTAAAGGAATCGTTTTCCAAAGTGCACAGCGCAGCCCAAGTTTTGCTAGGGCTTGTAAACGACATTTTAGACCTTTCCAAAATTGAGGCCGGCAAAATGGAGATTGCAAACGAGGTTTATGAAACCGAGCGGCTTATAAACGACATTGTGCAGATGAACCTTTTCCGCATGGGCGGCAAAAATATAAAATTCGAGATTGACATTGATTCCGACATACCCGTCTTGCTTAAAGGCGACAGTCTTCGCATAACGCAGGTTATGAACAATCTTTTGTCAAATGCATTCAAGTACACAGAGGCCGGCAAGGTATCTCTTTCGGCAAAATATATTTCGAGTAACGGCCGGCAGGTTCTGTACTTCAAGATTGCCGACACCGGCTGCGGCATGAGCGAAGAAGAGCTAAAGACGCTTTTTAACGAGTTTGAGCGTTTCAACGATGGAGGGCGGCGTAATATAGAAGGGGCTGGGCTGGGCATGGCGATTGTTGAAAGTTTGCTCGCTCTTATGGGCGCAAAGCTGGATGTGCAAAGCGCCCCCGGCGCCGGCACTACGGTACAGCTTGAGATTCCCCAGGGGAGGGAAAGCGACGCGGTTCTGGGCGCGGAGCTGGCCGAAAGTTTGCAGAACTTTAGCGTGTCCAAGCCGGCCTCTTCCAAGATCGTGAAGTTTACGGCGGAGCCTATGCCTTACGGGAGCGTTCTTGTGGTGGATGATTTTGAAACAAACTTGTTGGTCGCGCAGTGGCTTTTGTCCTTTTACAGCATCAGTGTCGAAACTTGCGACAGCGGGCAGAAGGCGCTGGACTTGGTAAAAAGCGGGCGCGTCTATGACATTATTTTTATGGATCACATGATGCCTGGCATGGACGGCATAGAGGCGGCGACACGGATTCGTGCGTTGGGTTACAAACACCCCATAGTCGCTCTTACGGCAAACGTATTGATTGGCCAGTCGGACATTTTTATCGAAAACAGTTTTGACGGTTTTATTTCCAAGCCGATTGACAGCTCGCGCTTGAATGCCGTTTTGAACAAATTGGTGCGCGACAGGCACCCGCCGGAAGTTGTGGAGGCCGCGCGTCAAGACGCGGCACGGCGGACGGAGGTCGCGGCGGCGGTTGCGGCGGCGGTTGCCGGGGCGGCTGTCGCTGGGGAAGAAAGCTCGGTTTCCCTTGCCCGGCTTCTTTCGGATTTGGAGCCGCTTTTGAAAGACGGCGACCCGGCTTCTGCCGCAGCTTCACTTGAAGCGGCCGGCAGGCTCAGGGCCGTCCCGCAGGCGGCGATCCTTGTAAGGCAGATCGAAAAAAAAGATTTTGAAGGCGCGCTAAAAAGCCTGCCCGTTTTGCAGGAGCTTGTCTTGTAAATTGCGAAGAAGGCTCACTCAAAATTCGGTTCTATTTGCCTTTGTGTGAGGCCTTCTCCTTCCCCTGCTTGAAAAAAACGCTACGACGTTGTAACATGGAAGAAAATCGAAAAAGGAGAAACAACAGCGACAATGAAAACAATTTTTATAGTCGATGACAACGATTCCAATTTGTTTGCCGCAAAAAAAGCCCTGGAAGGCGCGTACAAAACATTCGCATTGCCCTCCGCCGAAAAAATGTTCCAACTGGCGGAAAAAATAACGCCGGACATTATTTTGCTGGATATTGAAATGCCGGAAATGGACGGCTTCCAAGCCATACAACTGCTGAAAGCCGACAAAAAGCTAAAAGACATCCCCGTAATATTTCTAACGCTGAAAAGCGACGAAGCGACCGAGATACAAGGCTTTAAACTTGGCGCAATCGATTTTATAAACAAGCCTTTTTCCGCGCCGGTTTTAATCCGTCGATTGGAAACGCATATCGACATCGACAAGCTGGTAAAGGAAGAGGCCAGGCGGGCCGCCGGCGCGGAGGAAAACTCCCAAGCGAAGAGCCGGTTTTTAGCCCGCATGAGCCACGAAATACGCACGCCGATAAGCGCGGTATTGGGCATTTCGGAAATTCAAATTAGAAACCCGTCAGTACCCGTGCCGATAAAAGAATCTTTTTCCAAAGTGCACAGTTCCGCCAAAATTTTGCTGGGGCTTGTAAACGACATTTTAGACATTTCCAAAATCGAGGCCGGCAAAATGGAGCTTCTAAGCGAGGCGTATGAAACCGAGGGGCTTATAAACGACATTGTGCAGATTAACATTTTTCGTTTGGGCAACAAAAACATAAAGTTCGAGCTTGACATTGATCCCGCCATTCCCGTTTTTCTAAAGGGCGACGAGCTTCGCATAAAACAGATTATGAACAATCTTTTGTCAAACGCATTCAAGTACACAGAGGCCGGCAAGGTATCTCTTTCGGTAAAGTTTATTTCGCGTAACGGCCAGCCCGTTCTGTACTTCAAGGTTGCAGACACCGGTTGCGGCATGAGCGAAGAAGAGCTAAAGACGCTTTTTAACGAGTTCGAGCGTTTCAACGAAAACCAGCACCGCAATATAGAAGGGATAGGGCTGGGCATGGCGATTGTCGAAAGCCTGCTGGCTCTTATGGGGGCAAAGCTGGATGTGCAAAGCGCCCCCGGCGCCGGCACGACGATACAGCTTGAGATTCCCCAAGGACGGGAAAGCGACGCGGTTTTGGGCGAAGAGTTGGCCGGTAAATTGCAGAACTTTGATGCGGCCAAGCAGTTCCCGGCCGGCAATATGACATTGACGACGGAGCCTATGCCTTACGGCAGTGTTCTTGTGGTGGACGATGTTGACACAAACTTGTTAGTGGCGGAAGGGATTTTGTCTTTTTACAACATCAATGTCGAGATTTGCGACAGCGGGCAGAAAGCGCTGGACTTGGTAAAAAGCGGGCGTGTCTATGACATTATTTTTATGGATCACATGATGCCCGGTATGGACGGAATAGAGGCGACAAAGCAGATTCGCGCATCGGGCTACAAAAAACCGGTGTTCGCGCTTACGGCAAACGCGCTTTTCGGCCAATCGGACATTTTTATAACAAACGGTTTTGACGGGTTTATTTCCAAGCCGATTGACACCACGCGGCTCAATTCCATTTTGAATCAGTTCGTGCGCGACAAACATCCGCCGGAGGTTGTGGCGGCGGCGCGTAAAAACGCGGCAAACTTGGAAGCCGCCGACAAGGGGGATTAAGCGGTACACACAGCCATAACAGTGTGATTTAGTTTTTGGGAGTGGGGGAAAAAGGAGGAGAAAATGAAGATTGATTTTGTAAAAAATATGCCGATAAGCGTCAAGCTGAAGCTGACATTCGGGCTGCTCTTGGTGCTTGCCACGATTAACGCAACCTTGGGCGTTTCAAACATACTGCTTGTAAACAACGACTATACCTACGTCATTGAGTATCCCAACAGAAGATATTACATTTTGTACAGCACAAGACAGCACGCGACAAATTTACAGCGCATTGTTACCGCAGTCGCGCTTCACACCGGGGAACATGATGAAGAAGCAGTTTTTGCACTTCTTAGGGGGCAGTTGGATTATGTTACGCGCAGTATAAGAGCCGGCATTGAGATATACAAAGATTCGATATACGCAGACCAGCGGCTGACCGACTTTGAACGCGCCCTAAGCATGGCGAATATGCTTGCGGTGGAGCGCGTAATCGAGACACATTTGGAAGAGGTGACGGCGCTTATTTTTCATGTCGCGGAAACTTACGGCAGGGCGGAAGCTACCGATATAGTCCGCGCCGGTGCCGCCCTGTACGATCAGATTTATTCGCATTTAAGCGTAATTTACAGCGTTTATTCAGAGCGAATGTACGCAGTGGCAGAATATTTGCACAGAGCCGCCGACATTGCAACTATGACGCTCGTTGTAATAGCCTTTATCTGCATACTGATAGGCATCGCCGCCTCGGTAATTATCTCTAAAGCTATCACCGTTCCAATCAAAGAAGTTGTCGTGGCTTTGGATAACGTTTCGGCGGGCAATCTTAATGTCAGCCTGAACTCGGAAAGGGCAGACGAAACCGGCCAGCTTATAAGCAGTGCTCAAACAATGGTAAAAACCTTGCAAGGTCTTACCGGCGATTTAGAACATATGTCAAGCGATCACGACAAGGGAGAAATTGACACATACGTTGAAGCCGGCAAATACACCGGCGTATACAAGGATGTTGTCGAAAAGGTCAACTACATGGTGAACCAGCATCTTGTTACGCAAAGCAATGTCGTAAAAGTTTTTACGGAAATTGCCTACGGCAATTTTGACGCAAAACTGGAGCCGCTGCCCGGCAAAAAAGCCCTGCTTAACGATGCGGTGGACACGACAATAACAAGCAGGCAGGCCGCCGACAAAGCGAAGATGCTTGCCGAGGAAGCCAACAAAAGCAAGAGCAATTTTCTTGCCATGATGTCGCACGAAATACGCACGCCGCTTAACGGCATTATCGGCATAGCGCAAATTCAGCTTCAGAAAGAAGGCCTGCAAGATGAATATTCGGCGGCCTTTAACAGGATTTACAGTTCGGGCGACAATCTGCTTAGGATCATCAACGACATTTTGGATATGTCAAAAATCGAAGTGGGCAAATTCGAACTTGTCCCTGTGGAGTATTACCTTGCAAGTCTTGTAAACGATGTTGTACAGCTTAACATGGTTCGCATTGGCGAAAAGGCGATTAAATTTTCGCTTAACGTGCAGGAGGATTTGCCGGCAAAGCTCTTTGGCGACGATCTTAGAATAAAACAAGTGCTTAACAACTTGATTTCCAACGCGATAAAATACACCGAGCGCGGTTATGTGAAACTTTCAGTAAGCCATTTCAAAGAAGGCGGTATTGTCAAATTGCGTTTCACCGTAAGCGACACCGGGCAGGGTATGAGGGGCGAAGACATAGAAAAACTCTTCCTGGCCTACTCGCGCTTTAACGCCGAGGCGAACCGGGCGACAGAGGGGGCAGGCCTTGGCATGAACATTACACAGCGGCTTGTGGAAATGATGGGCGGGACAATCGAAGTTGAAAGCGAATACGGAAAGGGCAGTACCTTTGTCGTAACAATCGAGCAAAAGCCCTTGGCACCTTATACCGCGATTGGAGCCGTGCTTGCGAAAAAACTTTGCGACTTTACCTTTTCCGATGACAGAAAAATGTCAAAAATGCAAGTCCAGCCAATGCCCTACGGGAAGGTGCTTGTGGTGGATGACACGGAAACAAACTTGTACGTTGCACAAGGCCTGCTTGCCCCTTACAAGCTGGAAGTAGAGACGGCGGACAGCGGCTATGCGGCCTTGGAAAAGGTGCGCCACGGCAACATTTACGACATTGTTTTTATGGATCACATGATGCCGCACATGGACGGCATAGAAACCACGCAAAGGTTGCGCTCCCTGGGCTACCAAGGAGCGATTGTCGCGCTTACAGCTAACGCCCTGGCCGGCAATGACGAGATGTTCAGGCAAAACGGTTTCGACGGCTTTATCCCCAAGCCTATCGACATAAAAATACTGGACAGCGCCTTGAACAAGTTTATCCGTGACAGACGGCCGGAAAAACAAATGCCGGAGGCCGATGCGTTTGTGCCACAAGCGGTGTTTGAAGGACAAGCGGCATCATTAAAAAACGATCCCAAGATGCTCGAAATTTTCCGAAAGGATGCGGAAAAAGCCATCGTTACGTTACGCGAAACACTGGCCGCCGGCGACCTTAAGCTTTTTACCACGACAGCCCACGCAATGCGCTCGGCTCTGCACAATGTCGGCAAAAGCGACAGCGCGGCGCAGGCCTTGGAAGAGGCCGGGCGGAATGCCGACACCGGTTACATAAACGCAAACACTGAAGCCTTTATCGAAACGTTAAAAGCCATTGTAAGCGATATGTTCAAAAACGACTCTGGCGCGGCGGCATCCCAAGAAAGCCCGGGAGATGCCGGCTACTTGGCAGAGCGGCTTTCGCTTATCCAAACAGCCTGCGAAAACTACGACGACGAGGCCGCTTTTTCCGCCCTGGCCGCCCTTAAAGAAAGGCCTTGGAAAAAAGAAACGGCGGACGCGCTGGAAAACATTCACGACGTTTTGTTCCTGCACAGCGATTTTGACAAGGCCGGCAAACTGGCCAAGGCCCTGGGGGAGGCGCATTGAGCCGGCGCAACAATTCGGAAAAGGCTCACACGGAGGCACAATCGAATTTAGCCTCACACAAAGGCACAAAGGTTAAGAGGGGAGGCGGGATTATGATAACTCTGCGTCTTCATTCTTGTCTTAACAGAGTACAAAAAGGAGGTAATGTAGAGATTAAGCGGCACTTTCTAAGCAGAACTTTGTGCCTTGGTGCCTTTGTGCCTCCGTGTGATTAAAATGGGAGTAAATTCAGAGGCTGGAGCATTCATGCGTTTGTCGTGCGATGCGCCTTTTGCACCATTGCGCCAATGCGAAAAACAAGCTATAATGTAACCATGTTTGACGACTGCCTAATAATGGCCGGCGGATCGGGCACGCGCCTGTGGCCGGCAAGCAATTCACGGCTCCCCAAGCAATTTTTGCCAGCCGGCGCGGGCAAAAGCGGGAGTTTTTTTTACATGGCGCTGGAACGCGCTCTCTCTGTCATAAAAGAAAACGGCACAGTGATCGTTATAACCGGCCTTCCCCAGGTTTCCAACGCGGTAAGCGAATGCGCAAAACTGGCCGAGCGGGACAAAGAGCGCGTTGTCATAATCGGCGAGCCTGTGGCGAAAAACACCGCTCCCGCCATAGCCTGCGCCCTTGCCTATTCGCTTGCCGCCGGGCAGAACCGGACTATGCTAGTCCTTACAGCCGATCACATCATCGAGCCTTTGGAAAACTTCAAAGCGGATGCCGCCCTTGCAGCGGCAGCGGCGGCAGAGGGCAAGCTGGCCGTTTTCGGCATAACGCCGGGCCGGGCGGAAACCGGCTACGGCTACATTGAAACTGCCGGCCCCGGAGCCGCCCCCCCGGGGGCAGGTGCGGGTGGGGTTCTTCCCGTGGCCGCTTTCCGCGAAAAGCCCGACCTTCCCACGGCTCAAGAGTTCGCGGTCTCCGGCAGGCACTTCTGGAACTCCGGTATGTTCGCTTTCGATGCGAACTTTATGTTGGGCGAGTTTTCCCGCCACGCCGCAGATGTCCTGCGACCCTTTGAAGCCTTGAAAAAACCGCCGGGGGGGGCCTACGCCCAAGTGCAGGGGGTCAAGGTGTTAAGCTGGCCTGGGCTGGAAACCGCCTATCAAAACACCAAAAGCATTTCCTTCGATTACGCGATAGCCGAAAAATGCGCCCAAACCGCGATGGTGCGCGGCAGTTTTAACTGGGTTGACATAGGCAACTGGGAAGACTACGCTCGTTTGCGAGCGGACGCTGCGTTACGCGCAAATGCAGCCGGCGGCGTGGAAGTTTTCACGGCGGCGGCGGCAGACTGCTATGTGGATTCGGACATTCCCGTGGCCCTTGCCGGGGTGGATGATTTAATCGTCGTTATCCGCAGCGGAAAAAACGGCGAGCCTGCCGCCGCTCTTGTTACGCGAAAAGGGCAAACCCAGAATGTGCGCGATGTTGTGGAAGCGATAAAAAAAAGCGGCCGCGCCGATTTGCTGTAGGGGGTGTTATGGGACACAGGGCTTACAAAAAAGAAGTTGTCAAAGACTCAGGGCTGGTAGATATTGTGTGGATCAAGCCGCCGCCGGACGGCACGAAGGGTTTTATTCACCTTAAAGACGCGCTCGGTCTTGCGGATAACGCGGCGCAGTTGTACAAAAAATCCAAGTCTCTGCCCTGCACGTTACTCGAAAAAGTTTATTTCAGAAAAGCCGAGCGCCTGGCCGCCTCTCTTGCAACCCCGGATATCGTGCAAATTGTAAAACGCGCCGATTCTGTCGTTACTACGATTTTCGATTTTAAGATTCCCGACGAAGCCCAAAACATACCGCCTTTGCCGGGGCCTCTTGCGGATTTTATAAAACGCGGCATCAAGTTCAGCTATATCATGCCGCTCCCTTGGCATTACGCCGATATAAACGATTTTGCAAAAATGCAGGAAGGCTGCCGCTACGACCCCGCCTCTGGGAGCTTTCTGGTTTCAGACAAAGCTGACGGCTGGCAGGCCGGCTGGTATGTTTTTGCACGCAATTGTTTTGACGATCCTTTTTTCATCGATTTTACCGAAGAGGCTCAAGGCTTTCCCGTTTATTTTTCGTACCTTGGGCAGGGAAAATGGAAGCCGGTTAAAATCGCCGACACCTTGGGGCATTTTGCCGAAATTTTGACCGCGCTAAAAAGCAAAGACATTTTTGATGACAAGTCGCTTGAACTGGAAGCCCTGTTGCCAAGCCTTGATCTAAAAAACGAATTTTGGTATTATGTGAACGGGAGCTGACAGGCGCAGGCAAGCTGGCGCACCGGTTTACTAGGAGGTGTTATGGGATACACGGTTTACAAAAAAGAAGTTACCCAAGACTTAGGGCTTGTGGATGTCCTACTGGTCGAGCCGCCGCCGGACGGCACTAAGGGTTTTATCCACCTTAAAGACACGCTGGGTCTTGCGTATAACGCGGCGGAGCTTTACAAAAAATCCAAGTCGCTGCCGTGCGCGATAATGGAAAAAGTTTATTTCGGGGGGGCCGAAAAGCTGGTTTCCTATCTTAAAAACCCGGAAATCGTGCAAATTGTCAAACGCGCCGATTCTATCGTTACTACGATTATCGAGACGCGGGTTCCCGACGAAGCCCTTAACATACCGCCTTTGCCGGGGCTTCTTGCGGATTTTATAAAACTTGGCATAGAGTTTAGCTATATAATGCCGCTGCCCTGGCATTACGCCGACACAAGCGACTTCGTAAAAATGCAGGAGGGCTACCGCTACAATCCCGTTTCGGGGGAGTTTCTGGTTTCAGAAAAAGCCGGCGAGTGGCAGCCGGGCTGGTATGTTTTTGCCAGAAATTATTTTGACGATCCTTTTTTCATTGATTTTACCGAAGAGGCTCAAGGCTTTCCCGTTTATTTTTCGTACCACGGAAGCGGTAAATGGGAGCCGATTAAAATCGCCGACTCTCTTGCAAGTTTTGCCGAAATCCTAAAGACACTGAAAGGCAAAGACGAACCCGACCAGCCGTTCGAACTGGCCGCTCTGCTGCCGGAGCTTGATCTTTTGAACGAATTCTGGGCTGAAGTAGCCGGGACCTGCCGGGAAATGGGGACAGCCTGACTTTAGCCGGCTAGTAGCCACGACAAACGCATGAATGCTCGAGCTTCGGAATTTACTCCCATTTTTATCACACAAAGGCACAAAGGCACAAAGTTAGGAAAGGAAAAAACGCCGCTTTATCATGCTTTATACCTTTTTTGTGCTCTATTGAGACAAGAAGAAGACGCAGAACTATGATAATCCTGCCTAACCTTTGTGCCTTCGTGCCTTTGTGTGAGATATTTCCGAGGTTCGTGTCGTTCATGCGTTTGTCGTGCCCACGGTTGCCGCTCCTCCGTAATGCCTCAAAATAAAATCT
>WRKI01000255.1 GCA_009778155.1 Spirochaetota bacterium | reverse complement strand
ACTTCAGTTTTTAGAGGTTTTCGTACCCTTTAGAGAAAACCGCAAACTCCTAACTGCCTGCAGTATAAGGAGTTAGCGGTTTTCTCTGAGCAGCCTCCAAAAACCCCATCTGGGTTTTTGGAGGCTGCCTATAACAGGAATTAAAAACTGAAGTTTTGCAATTCCCTCATCATTGTAGCTTTTTGTGTCGATAAACCCAATATGTCGGCAAGTTACATAAAACATCAGAATGTAGAAAAACGGCGCAGCCGCTCTCGCACACATAAAGAATCGGCATTTATGGGGCAGGATTTTATACATCAGTTTAAGCAAAAGCCTGATTCGACAAAAAAGAGGGGCGGAGCAAAGGGGCAGATAAAAGCCTTGCTAAAACCCTTGTTAAAGGTGCTGTCCAAGGCAAGGTCTAGGTTTCAAGCGCCAAAGCCCGCCGGCGGGGCGGAGCCGGGGGCGGCTTTTGCAGCCTCTAAAGCGAAGGCAAAAGCCGGCAGGCCTAGCGGGCGGCGCAGGAGCCGTTTCAACATTCCCCTGCCTTCCCCTGTAACTCTGGTTTTAATTGCCGGAACCATTTTGATCTCCCTTGCAGTCCTTAGCTGGAGGGAGCTTGATTCCCTTATAATGGAAGAAGGCGCATCCGGGGCGGCCGAAAGCGGCGGGGCTGTAAACCAAGGCACGAATAACGGCGGCTCGGAGACAATTTCTGTTATCGTGCCCGTGCCGGCGGCTTCGCCCGTGGCTGTCTCGCCCGCGCCCGCTGCCGCGCCGGTAACTGTCGCCACGCCTGTTGCCTTGCCGGCTCCTGTGATTGTCGCCCAGCCTGTGGCGGCACTGGCGGCCACGCCCGCACCTGCGACCGCGACCGCACCTGCGGCCGCGACCGCGTCCAATGTCGTAACGGTAACTTTTGCCGAGCCGGTAACCGCGCCCGTTGCCGTGCCCGCGCCTGTGTTTGCCGCCGCGACAAGGCCTGTGGTTATACCTCCGGCGGCTAGCCCTGCCAGCACTGCGCCGGCACCGGCTGTATCGGGGAGCGTTGCGCCTGCGGCAAATTTGCCGACGGCAAACTTGCCGACGGCAGTCGCAAACCTGCAGCCAATCGAAATCGAAGTAAGCGAAGCGCCGGCGGATTTAAGCCCGCGTTTCCAGTGGCAAACCTACCATGTGCAAAGGGGGGATTCCGTCTCGGTAATCGCCTCTCGGTTTGGAATCTCGATGGATGCCGTCATCGCTTCCAACGACATTCAAAATGCCAGACGGCTTAGGGAAGGCGATGTTTTGCGCATTCCCAACATGGACGGGATTCCCCATGTTGTCCAAAGCGGCGACAGTATTTCCCAAATATCCAGCGTTCACAATGTCCCGCAGGATTCAATTATTCAGGCGAACAATCTTGGGAGCGGCTATTTGCACGAAGGGGCTACGATTTTTATTCCCGGCGGGCGTATGTCGCCGGAAACGCTAAGGTTAAGCCTTGGGGAGCAGTTTGTTTGGCCGGTTCGAAGGGATATAACAAGCCCTTTCGGCTGGCGCAACGATCCCTTTACGGGGCTTCGCAGTTTCCACAGGGGGATAGACCTTAGGGGGAGCATTGGCACTCCGATAAGGGCTACCAAGGACGGAACCGTGGCGGTGGTCGGCTCCAGCCGGGTCTACGGGAATTATATCATTCTTAGCCACGCCGGGGGGGTTCAAACCCTGTATGCCCATCTTTCAACCTTTGCCGTAAGGGAAGGCGAGCGGGTACGGCAGGGGGCGATTATTGGCGCGGTGGGGAATACGGGGCTTAGTACCGGGCCTCATTTGCATTTTGGGGTACATAGAAACGGAAATTGGGTAAACCCTATTGATTTTTTACACTAAAACAGCTATACTGTAGCGGTACGGGAGGTTATGTGCGCAAGCTACTATTGATTCTTTTGGCTTTTATTGCAATATTCACCTATATTAGGGAATATGACGGCCCTTGGGCCAGCGGGGTTGCGACAAACCAGCAAGATGAGTTGCACAAAGAGCTTATTCATCTTGAAATAGAAAACGATGCCACTTTTTAGTGGCGCGGTTATACGAAGGGGGTAGTGCGCTCTTGGGCGCCCCCTTTGGGACAAGAAAAATTCTCATCTGCTGATAAAGGCGGTATAAAGTGAAAGAAGTTTTTGATGAGCTTCCCCAAGGGTTGCATCTTGTGGACTTGCCACAGCCGATGGCCGGCTTTACTCGTTTTATTTCTTCGTGGTTTTTTGTCGATCCGCAAGGCCGGCGCATTCTTGTAGACCCCGGCCCGGCTAACACGATTCCCATGCTTCTGGAAAAGCTTTCTTCCCTTACCGACGGTCTTGACCTTATTTTGCTAACCCACATTCATTTGGATCATGCCGGGGGGGTTGCCGAATTGTGCGACGCTTACGGCAACGCCAAGGTGCTTGCTCACGAAAAGGGTCAACGGCATCTTGCAAACCCAGAAAAACTGTGGAAGGCTTCGCTTGACACGCTTGGCGATACGGCGGCAACCTACGGCGAGCCTGCGCCGCTTGCGCCTGAAAAGCTGCTTGCTTATGACGACAAAGAACTTTCCGGGGTGGCTGTCATGGAAACGCCCGGCCATGCGCCGCATCACCTTTGCTTCACAGTGCGGCTGGCCGGCGAGCGGCTTTTTTTCGCAGGCGAAGCCGCCGGAATGCGCCTGCCGACGGAGTCAGGGGCAATGCATCTGCGCCCGACGGCCCCGGGGAAATTCGACGCAGCCGCGGCGCTTCAGTCGCTTGACAAAATCGCGGCGGCCCTTCAAGGCGGCGAAATCTTGTGTTACGCGCATTGGGGCATAGAGCGCGACGCCAAAGCCCAAATCGCGGCGGCAAAGGAGCAGGTTGGCTACTGGCTGGATACAGTTTCCGGAATGGAAGGGCAAACGCCCGCCCGGATAGCGGACTATCTTCTCTTGAACGACCGGTTTATGGCCGGTTATTCCGAGCTTCCAGAAGACATACGCCTGCGCGAGCGGCTTGCTATCGAAAACAGCATAGAAGGCTTTTTACGATACCTTCAAGATTCAAGGGGGAAATGACAGAATATGCCTGAAAACGATGTTTTTATTCCCCCCCCTCCCCCCTCCCAGTGAAGTTTCGGCTAACATAAAGCCTAGTTTTGTCAGAAAAGCTGTCCCAAACCCTGCATCAGGCCCCGTCGCGGGGGCGCTGCCTGCGGCGTAATTTTTGACCAAAATATAACCTTTTTTTTACCCCCTGTTTACCTTTGCGTTTTACACTTGAAATATAAAGAGGCCCGTCGGGCAGCTTTCTTTGAAGAAAAATTGGCGGCAGCGCCGGCTTTCCGGCGACTGCCAGGAAAACAATAAGGAGTACCTATGAAAAAGAAAACTTGGCTTAAAAAAGGCCTGTTCGCCCTTGCCGTTTTGCTAATCTGCGCCGGCCTTTTGATCGGCCCCAGCATTCTTGCCGGAGGAGCCGAGCCGGAATTCGAAGAAATCGAAGCGCTTATCCACACGGTAAGAACGCAGGCCGCGCTGCAGCAAACCCTTGTCGCCCATCTTGACATAAACGGCGACATCGTAAGCGCCCAGCAGGTGGACGTTTTCCCCGAAGTCGGCGGCAGGCTGGCAGTAGTCCGGGCAACCCTGGGCGACTTCGTCAACCAAGGGGATGTAATCGCCGAGATTGACCCCTCGCGGCCCGGCGCGGTGTTTATGAACAGCGCCGTCCACGCGCCGATCAGCGGGGTTATAAGCAGAACGCCGCTTTCGGTGGGCATGACAGTCGGTGTCGGCACAAGCATCACGCTAATATCCGTCAACGAAAACCTGGAAATCAACGCCAGAGTGCCGGAAAGGGAAATCGCCGGCCTTGCCCCCGGGCTAAGGGCGCAAGTATCCCTGCAAGCGCACCCCGGCGAAACGTTAGGCGCAACGGTTACGCGAGTGTCGCCCGTTGTGGATGCAGTCTCCCGGACAAAACTTATCAATCTTAGCTTCGACCAGCGCGACCCAAGGGTAAGCCCTGGAATGTTCGCCCGCCTGCGGATCAGCACGCGCAGTTATAACAATGTTATAAGCGTCCCGGCAGAGGCCATTGTTTCAAACACTAACGGCGCATCAGTGTTTGTGGTAAGCCAAGATGATGATGGGCAACTCGTAGCACTAAGGCGGCAAGTTGAAACCGGCGTTACCCTGCAAGGCTGGACGGAAATACGCACGGGGATAGAAACCGGGGAAGAAGTAATCGTTCAAGGCCAGCACCTTTTAAGCGGTGGCGAACATATTCGCATTATCGGCCAAATCGCTGGGGGTGTCCAATGAGTGTCGCAAGATCAGTTATTCGCCGCCCGGTGCTTTGGTTCGTAGTATTTGCCCTTGCGACAGTTACCGGTTTTTTTCTTAGCTCGGATTTAGTCGTAGAAATGTTCCCAGACATTGAATTCCCTGCGTTGGTTGTGGTAACAGTTTACCCCGGCGCAGACCCGGAAATTGTGGAAACCGCCGTAACAAGCGTGTTGGAAGGGGCAATCGCCAATGTCGGCGGTATACAAGAGCTGTCGTCGATTTCTGAAACGCAAATGAGCATTATCATAGTCCTGTTCGCTTTTGGTACAGATATTGACATGGTGGCAAACCGAGTGCGGGAAAACGTAGACATGGTAAGCGGCTCCCTGCCGGACGACATTGTCGCTCCTATGATAATTCAGATTCGCCCAAACGATATGCCCGTTATGCGAATAGCCGTCCGCGCGGCAGAAGGCAGCGGGCTTACGCAAAACGACCTGCGGGCTTTTTCGGTAAACCAACTGGAAGACAGGCTGCGGCAAGTTGAAGGTGTCGCTTCTATTTCTACGGAGGGCGGCCAAGACCCCGTTATCCGTGTCGATCTTTACCAAAACCGGCTGGAGGCTTTTGGCATTAAAATTAGCGAAATTTCCCGTGTTTTGGCCGCCCAGAACATGAACATGGGGGCGGGCTTTATCGGGCAGGGCTTTTTGGAATACGCCATTCGTACAACCGGCGAGTTTGCCGACATTTCCGACATTGCAAACACCGTAGTTATGCAAAGAGGCGGCGCAGACATAAGGCTTCTTGATATAGGCGATGTTTTCCTCGGCTTTGAAGACGAGCGTTCCACGGTGTTTGTAGACGGCGAACCGGGGGTGTATCTTTCTGTTATGCGACAAATGGGGGCAAATATCGTGGATTTGTCGGATGCAATGTATCGGGAACTGGCGCTTTTGGGGCCGATTCTCCCCGGCAATATAAGCCTTGAAATCGTACAAGATTCAAGCGTAGAGATACGGACAATGGTAAGCGAGCTTTTGGATTCCCTTGTCATGGGTCTTGTCCTTGCCATGATTGTTTTAATCATCTTCCTTAGAAACATCAAGGCTTCCATTATTGTTGGGCTGTCCATACCAATATCGTTTGTCATAACGCTTTTGGTTATGAGCGTCTCCGGCATTACGATAAACATGATGACTCTGGCAGGTCTTATCCTTGGGCTGGGCATGACGGTTGACTGCGCGATAGTCGTTATCGAAAGTTTTACCAGTTACCGCGAAAAGGGAGAAAAACTTACAATGGCGGGCATTCTTGCCGGGGAAGAGGTTATGTCATCCCTTATCGCGGCGACTATTACCACGCTTTGTGTTTTTGTGCCGATCATACTTTTCAGAAACCAGTTGGAGCTTATCGGCATTTTGTTTCAAGACTTGGTTTTTACTATCGGCATTTCTGTTATTGCAAGTTTGTTTGTCGGCATCTTCCTTGTCCCGGTGCTTGCGAGCAAATGGCTTCCCGTACACAGCCGGGTGCAAAAGCCTTTGAAAAATCCTGTGCTTGCAAAAATTGACAGCAAAGTAGCGAATGGCATTGCCGCTATTACAAATGTTTACAAAAGGATTTTGTCAAGCGCTTTGCAAAACCGCTTGGTTACGGTTTTGTTTGTGGTATGCGCTCTTGTGGGTTCTACCCTCGCATTGGGCAGAATGGATATTAGAATGATGCCGGAAGAAGAAAGCGACACTGTTACTCTGCATATCGAGATGCCTATCGGCACAAGGTACGAGGAAACCAAAGCGGTAGCCGTTGCCGTGCAGGATTTTGCCATCGCGCAAATCAACGGCATAAACAGCATCATGACCAGTGTCGGAAGTCTTGGGCAGGCGATTGGCGGCACGGGTGTAAATGTCGCATCTATTACGATTGTTCTTGATATGGACGATCCCAATGCGGATTCCGAAACCAGCACGAGGGAAAAACTGCGCGGGGCTTTTGCGTACTTTCCAACCGCTAATTTTAATTTTGCCGAGGCCGGCATTGGAGCAATTTTGGGGGCTAACGACATCGATATTATGCTTCTCATTGACGACTTGCAGGAAGGCATGGCGACTGCCGAAACCGTTAGGCGCATACTGGAAACGGAAGTGCCGGAAGTCCAGAATATTGCGATAGACATGAACGAGGGTTTGCCTCAACTTAACATAAACATAGACCGTGTCCGCGCCGACAACTTGGGGTTAAATGTCGCCACTATTGCTATGGAAATTGCAGCTTCCATGAACGGCGTTACCGCGACTACTTTCCGGCAAAGGGGCAGCGAGTACGATGTTATTCTGCGGCTTGCTCCGGAAGACCGCCACGAGATTCCCGACTTGGGGCGGATTTTTGTCCGTTCGTCTAACGGAATGTTGTTCCCTGTTTCCAACTTTGCCGACTTCGAGCGAACTCTGGGCCCGGTTACTATCAACCGCGCAAACCAAGTTAGAACCATCAATATTACTGCAGATGTTGTCGAGGGAGCCTCCGTAAGAACTGTCGAGGCGCGTGTGCGCGAGCTTCTTGCCGAGGAAGGTATCCCTGCAATTTTTGCCGGCGAGGCCGAGGACACCGAACAGCTTATGATGACTTTTGCGATGGTTATTATTCTGGCTCTTTTGCTTGTGTACGGCGTTATGGCCGCCCAGTATGAATCTTTCCGCGATCCTTTTATCAACTTTTGCACGATACCGCTTTTGCTTATCGGCGTTGTGTTTATTCACATTATTACCGGCCAGCCGATTACGGCTTTTACTATGCTGGGTATTGTTCTGCTTATCGGCATTGTTACCAACAACGGCATTCTTCTTGTGGATTACACCAAACAGCTTGTCGCCAAGGGATGGCGCGTAACGGATGCCTGTCTTGAAGCCGGCGTAGTCCGTTTTCGCCCTGTTATTATGACTGCTATGTCAACAATGCTGGCGCTGGCTCCCATGGCCTTTGTGCCGGGCAATGCCTCGAGCATTACCGCCCCGGTGGGGCTTGTGGTTTTCGGCGGGCTTATTTCCGCAACGGCGATAACTCTTGTTTTTGTCCCCGTGTTGTACTCCCTGTTTTACGCCAACAAGAGTCCGGCTGCAGACCCGGAGCTTGAGGGCGAGTTTCCCGAACAAGTGTAAAGGGAAGTGTTAATTTCGGGCTAAAGTTCCTGCGGATTTTATCCGCACGGACTTTAGCCCGAAACTTTTTCAATACCACTTGCCGCCCCAGTAAGCTGGATACCTAAGCGCTGCGAGGGGCGGAAGGGTATTGGCGTTTATCAAGCAAATTGGGATTTTGCTGAGCAGTTTTGCCAGCATTTGATTACTCGCAGGAAAAACTGGAGTTTTGCGCGGAGACTGTTGGTTTTTTAAGTTCTGTTTTTTGACCAAATAAAGAATTACGAATTTGAAAAACATCTATTAGCAACTTTCCAAAAAGGATTCAATTGTATTAAATAGTCTGTCGCCAGTATCTGGTCCTTTTCCATTTTTTATAGCAGATACTTTTGCCCCCTTAAAGTTTTTTTCTGATATACGAACTGTATACAATATTTTGTTTTTAAATTTATGAACTGCTTTTTCCGAAATAACATTCGTTGCAAAAATAATGTTTTTACTAATTAACTTGTCAGCAAAATTTATAATATTTTCTCCTGTATTAATTACCGCATCTACAATGATAACTTTATTTGTTGATATTGGCAAACAATTTTCATAATGAAATATAACCGAAACGTTTATTCCTAGCTGCTCAAGCTTATCCGCAATCCCTAAACCAAAACAAAGGCCTGCTCGCATCATTACTATAACTGAAATATCTGTTTTATCGGAAAAATCATTAAACATTCTTTTTGCAAGAATATTTCCAAGTTTATAATGTGCATCTCGGAGCATAAATCCATGTATACCAGACTCACTTTTGCACAGATTAACAAAATGTTTAATTTCGTTGTTTTTTTCAGCCTCTAATGATAATATGCTCATAAAAACATACTCCTTTTGACCTCAATCCCTTTGTAATGCAATTGATTATATTCAAGTTGCATTATATCTGTTTTTGAATTTTCAAAAATAACTTTTATTTTGGAATTTATCTTTTCTTGTGCAACAAGGAAGCCTTTGTCAGCCACATTTAACATATCGAAATCTACCATTGAGTCACCAACAGCGATTACCTGTTTTTTTGTATCTTTTAATAATTTAACAAGATAATACTTGACAGCTCGCGAAATAATATATTTATCCGAATTAAAATTGCTACCTCCAATAAGAATCGATGGAAAATTATATTGCTCGACTACACTTTCCCAAGTGCCTAAAACTCCTGATGTTATTCCAACAGATAGATAATTTGCTCCATTTTTATTAATATCTTCGACAAGATGCATATTGAGTTGCATTTTTCCCATTGCATAAATACTTGCACGTTTATAGTCTGAAATTGAATATTTACTATATATTTTAGCAACTCTAAAAAACTGGTATAAAGAATAATGTTCGCCGTGAAATATATCTTTTAGTACAGTGTTCTCAATTCCAAGAATATTACAAAAATCGTATGTTGTATCATTATTTGAAAGCGTACGATCACAATCAAGTAAAACAACATTATTATACTTATTAAAAACGTTTTCATGTTTGGATAATACAAGTTCAGCAATTTTTTTTGAATTAAGCAAAACATCGCGTGTTTCAAGAAGAAGTGTCTCAAAAAAATCAATACATTCTTCCACATTATTATCCAATACAACAAACTCTTTGCTTTGATCATAACACATTTTTCTTAACGATTGAATTTCAAAATCTTTCCATGCATTGATTTGCTCTATACTCATAAAAGCAACATCTTTCTTTTGATGGTCTTTATTGGCCTGTTTAATAATTATCTCTGCTGGTGTATCAATATAAAAAAACACATCGTAAATATCTCGATCGCTATCCGTAAAAACCGTTTCAAGTTTACCATTTTTGTAAAAAGAGTAATGCCCATCAACTATCTTATGTCGATAGCCTGTTTCCCCAGCGATAAGCCTGTCGCAAAAAAGAATGCGAAGTTTAGTTTTTTGATTTTCATTTGCGTTTTTTAATGGTATGCCAAATAATTCATTCGACAATTTATCCAATGTCCCTGAGCCATTAATATGAATCAGCGTATTTTCACATTTTTTGTTAAGGCTTTCCATTAAACGCTCAATAAGATAGTTTTTCCCCGATCTAGACACTCCATATAATCCTATATTCATAAGTCGCTCCTTTTCAAAATATGTCGGTTAAAATAACATTCGCCATCTTTTACCGGTTTTAGCATTCGAGACATTGTTTTTTCAACTTCAAATAAACTTGTATCAAAATCGCCAATTCTGTAGCTGTTGTTTTTATAAAATCTACAACATGGGAATATCCCTTGTTTAGTAATAAATATATTTGTACGGCCAACCCCGCATAATTGCCCATAAGTACGACAATCATATTTCTTTTCATCTCTATTTTGACGTACAGCTATTTTCTCTTTTTCTTTTACAAATTGCAAAAAATTAAGATAGTCTTCATAACCAATCAGCAAGCTATTGTCATTAATATCAACTATTTGTGAAAAATTGACGTTTTCAAATTTATGCTCAATAAAAAAATTAATTACGGTTTCTTTATTTTCAAGTGTTTTCCGACTAACATTACAATTTATAATTGGACGTTCATGAAAAATAGACTCATACAGTTTAATTCCGTCAATCGTTCTTTTAAATTCTTCTTTCCCATAATTATGCAATTCTTCGTAGCCGTCAAGAGAAATATTAAGGGTTATACGTTTTTTGTTTTCATAAAAAAACAAAAGCATATCTTCATTCAAAATTGTTCCATTAGAAATAGTGTAAAATGTAAAAATATTTTCGATGTCCTTTTTCTTTGCATAATCGATAATGTGTTTTATTGTTTCAAAATTCAAAAGTGGCTCACCAGCCCCAACTATACCCATTTTAAATATAGGCAATTTATTTTGTTTAGAATAGTAATAAATATTATGCAAAACAATATCTAAATCAGATGTTGTGAAACTCTCATCATTTTTTATCAAATCCATTTGTCTGAAATTACAATAAAAACAATGCAAATTGCAAGTATTATTTATTGATAAACAAGCTCTGTCTATCATTTTACACCTCCATGAAAAAGTTTTAAAAGCTCTGAAGCGTTTTTTTTATTGGGCTTTATATACTCATTTGCTTTTTTGTTTTCCCACGAACGGATATTTAAATCAGCCCCATTGTTAATAAGCAGTTTTGCAACATCTGGATGCCCTTGAAAACAGGCTTTTAACAATGCTGTATAACCGTCTTTACGCTCTTGTTGATTAATACACGCCCCATGCCCAATTAACAATTTTGCTCCCTCAATAAATCCATGCCATGCACATACCATAAGTGGCGTGTTTCCAGTATTATCTCCCAAACTACCAGCATCAATATCCGCTCCATTTTCAACAAGAAGTTTCATTATTTCAATACTTCCAAGTTGAGATGCATGGAGAAGTGGTGTGAATTTATACCTGTGATTGTCGCGAAGGTCTAAATCTATGTTTTTATATTTATCAATAAAAAACTTGACTACTTCAACATTTCGATAGCGTATCACTTGAATCAAAGGAGTGAAGCCGGTTTCTGGATCAATATAATTTATGTCAATTTCGTTATTGTAAATCGGGTTTTTAATATTTTCCCATTTTTTATTTTTTAACAAATTTATAAATTCATTGGATTTTTTTGCATCACGTGAAACCTCATCGTCAAAAAAAGATTCTTTATAGTCTTTATAGCTCAATAAAACTAGATTTTTTTGCTCTTTATTTACAACAATAAATGAATAATATATATCTTTTGCAAAAACATATACTTTATCATGATTTTTTTTGGCTAGATCGATAGCAATACCTGCAATTTGCTTATCGTGAATTTCATTCTTGTCGTTTGGTAAAGTTTGGCGGAGCATGATTTTATTAGAACTTGTTTTAGCTTCATTTAGTACGTTCATGATTAAAGAGGCCTTTTTTCTAAGCCAAGGTTTTGCATTGTCCTTTTGATAGTTCAATTCTTCAATTACAACTTGAGGAATGACAATCTCATCGAATTTGTCAAGAAGTTCTGTTACTATAGCAGGTCGCTTAATTAACATGGAAGTATCGACTACAACTATTTGTTTTTCCACAGCTTCATTTCGAATCAAAATATCTGTAGAAACTTCTAGCACTTGCGCAAGCCTTGCTAGCTGGCTTGTTGATGGCTCTTCGATACCACGTTCCCAGTTTGATATTACGAGACAAGTAAGGTTTAATTGCTTGGCGATATATTCTTGCGATAATCCCCTTTCGTCTCTCAGCGCCTTTATATGGACACCCACGTTACCCATCAGATTTGAATCCATAATTTACTCCTTGTCATTAGCGCACAGAAGCCTGCTATAGTTCCAACAACGCTTAAAAATTCCAAGCGAATTTTATTCACCGGTTGCTCCTCTGAAGCTCAAATTGCCCCCAAACAACAACCATCGATCTCCAATACCTCCCAGCTTGGCAGATAAGACTTTTTCTTTGCAAGCAATAGCCGAGAGAGCTGAACGCGTTTTGAAAGCAGTTAAATTTATTACCAGGATGGGATGGGGGGG
>WRKI01000254.1 GCA_009778155.1 Spirochaetota bacterium | reverse complement strand
GGGGGGGGGGGGGTAAATTCATGCTTGCCGGGCGCGGCGTGCCGGCACATTGACAGGCAACTTGAGTGTGCCCGGTTATTAGAGAATCTGTTTTGTTCCGATCAGCTTGCTTGCTCATCATCCTCATTATATCCTTTTTTCTCAAGTCTGTCAATAGGCAAAAGTTCAATTTTTCTCTTTTTTTCCTTCCTCTTCAAGAAACGAGCAGGCCAGCTTCAAGAAAACCTGCGGCTCCAGCGTTTCCGCCCGCTCGCCGCCGCTTAGGGAGTTTGTCGCCAAAAGCCGGGCGCAAATGCCCTCCGCCCTCTCTTTTTCTGCCCCAAGGCGGGCGGCGGCAAAGGCGGCAAGGTTGTTTTTCAGCGTTTTCCGGCGGCTGGCAAAAAGGGCGCGGAGCAGGGGGAAAAAAACCGGCGGGCAGACGGGGGCGGGGTCGCGCTTTTCAAACAAAACCCCCATCGAGTCAACCTTGGGGCGGGGGTAAAATGAGCCGCCCCGGATAAGCATGAGCGGTTTTACCGTGTAAAAAAGGGAACACAAAACCGAAAAAGACGAGTAGTCATCGCTCCCGGCCTTGGCGTACATCCGCATCGCGACCTCCTTTTGCACAGTTACCACCATGCGCTGGAAAAAGCGGCCTTTTTCGATAAAGTCGGCAAGAAGGCCGGCGGCTATGTTGTAGGGCAGGTTCCCCAAAAGATAGGGGGCAGGCGGCTGTCCGCCCCAGGTTTTCATTACGTCGCCTTCCACAAGGCAAAAGCCGCCTTCCCCGGCAAAAAGGTCTTTCAACGCGCCGACAAAGCCGCGGTCGATTTCAAAGGCGCGCACGGCAAGTTTTTTTTCCAACAGAATGGCCGTCATCGCGCCGATCCCAGGCCCGATCTCCCACACCTGTTCCCCTGGCGGCGCGTCAAGGGCGCTTGCAAGGGCGGCGCGGACATCGCCGTTAATCAAAAAATTCTGACCGTATTTTTTGCGCATACCAAGGGAGCGGCTTTCCAGAAAGGCTTTTATGGAAAGCGCCGAGTTATAGTTAAGATCGATTTCTCCGCCGGCTGTCTTCACGCTTTTACGCCAAGTCCTTCAACGCCAAAACGCGGTTCATCTCGTTTTGCACGATCATAAGGCCTTCGTCAACGCCCATTCCCGGCTTGGCCAGAATTTGATCGGGGCTTGTCGCAAGGGCTATGTGGGCGCAAACCTCGGCGGAGCGGTTTGTCTCATTGCAGGTGCCGCCCAAGTACGCGCCCATACCGCGCTCTTTGCAATACAATACGGCCTCTATCGTATTGTTTATACCACCAAGATCGGGGGTTTTGATTTGCGCCATGTGCCCGGCCTTGCTGTCGGCAAAGGCGACAATGTCATCGTAAGTGTTGCACCATTCATCGGCGACGATATGCACGCCCGCGCCCATGCCGTCAAGTATTTCGCGTAACCCGGCAAGCGCGTCGATCTGCGCCTGCCGCTCCCCCATGTCTACCGGCGACTCTATCCTTAGCTTGAAGGGCTTGGCGACCTCTTCCAGCGCGGACAGAAACCTTGCGATTTTTTCAAGGTTGTTCGCACCGCCGTCGCCGCCCCCGCCGAAGGCCTCGCCCAGTGTCCCGTAAACGTCTATGTGAAACACCGGGTTGTAGCCCTCGCTTTGCCTTAGTTCCAATACGCGCTCCCTGAGCCATTTCACATAACCGGTAAGTTTTTCGCCCGTCTTGCCTGTTTTTTCTATGCTGTTGAAAAGGCCGTGCGGCATAACGTCCGCGCCTTTGAGTATCATTTTGTCGGCGTTGGTGTAGCGGTCATCGCCGCACTGGCAAAAAACGGGGATGCGTTTTTGCGAAAGTTCAAGGCCGTATTCCCCGGCGATAACCTTTGCCATGAGCGTTTTCCCCGCCTTGGCCGCCGCATCTAGGCAGGCCTGCGTTACGCCATAACGGATCGCGCTGTGCAGAGGCCTCCCCCCCCCGTCCATGTGCCGGTCGGCAAGGCGAGCCATCTCTTTGAAGCCGGTTATTTCCAGTCCCGTGTAAAGCGGCGCGATTTCGCGCGTTATTATGCCCAGAAAGTCCCCGGCGGAAAACAGCGCGTCCCGCCCGCCGGCTCCGGAGTACTGCACTGCCGCGCAGTCGCCGTATGCTATCTGTCCGTCTTCCAGCACGAACATTACCGAGATTGACTGCCCGGCCTGTCTTACCGCGCTAAAGCCCGGCGTTTGCGGCTCTCCTATGTAGGCCGCGCCGTCGGCACGCGCCCCGGCTTTTATCGCTTTCTGATCGTCAAAAAAAAATCCGCCAAGGCCTGCGCTTGCCGCCACTTTTGCAATTTTCATTTTAATACTTGAACTCGCTGTCGCCGATAAACTCCCTCAGTATGCTGTTTCCCGGCACATACTGGGGGGGGATGGGGGCGAAGTTTTCCAAAAACGAAAGCAGCCGGCTGGCCTCGGCGTATTCGTAAACATCGGGTTTTACCGCCCGCAAAAGGGGGTCGGCAAAGTATTTGAGCACCGGTATCTCGTAGTCCAAGGCGGAGTTAAAAGCGATGTCCGCACTGTTCTGAAAGGGGAAGATGTGCTTGCGCTCGCCTGCTTGCACGTTAGGCCACATTTTGATTGTGCCTGCCGCGTTCTTTCCCCGGAACTGGTTGTCCCGCACGATGCGGCGCAACAGGCGGTTGTCGCTTGTGGGGATTCGGTTGTATTCGTCCAAGTTAAGCTGGGTCAGCGCGGAAACGTATATTTTGAACTTGGCCGCTTTTTCGATGTCGCGGCTTATCGCTTCGTTAAGCGCGTGGATGCCTTCGACGATGAGTATTGTGCGCTCGTCCATCTTGACTGTCTGGCTGCCTTCGGCGCGTCTTGTGCCTGTCTTAAAATCAAAGTCCGGGATTGTTACCTCCCCCCCCCGGCACAGGGCGGCAAGTTGTTCGTTGATGTAGGGGACATCTATCGCCTCTAGGCACTCGAAGTCCGGCTGTCCGTTTTCATCTTTGGGTGTGCGTTCTGTTCCCACATAGTAGCTGTCAAGGCTTATGGCCACGGGTTTGAAGCCCAGCACCATAAGCTCGATTGCCAGGCGTTTGGCGCTTGTGGTTTTCCCGGAGCTTGAAGGCCCCGCGATGAGTGCCATCTTCACTGTGCCTTTCATTTTGTAGATTGAATGCGCTATGTCGGAAAGTTTACGCGCTTGATGCGTTTCGACTATCCGTATGTAGTCGGCGGTTTTCATGCCCGCCACCAGCGAGTTAAGTTCGCCTACTACTCGCACGCCTATTATCCGTCCCCATTTTTTGTACTCGTCGTAGACTTCAAAAATTTTCGGCTCGTCTACAAACGGCTCTATGGTTTTCGCGCCTATGCCGGGGAAGCGCAACAGAAAGCCGTCTCTGTAGGGGGTGATTTCAAAAACGTCCAACAGGCCGGCTCTCATTACTAGCGGCTCGACGTAGAGGTCCATGCAGCCTTTGCATTCGTTGACTTTGATTATGGAGGAGCTGCGCTGTTCGAGCAGAAGCTGGGTGTCGCGCTGGCTGTTTTTTTGGAAGAGTTCCAGTGCCTCGATGTACGAGATTTGTTTGAACTGGATGGGCGCGTCTTCTTTTACGATCGCCTGCAGTTCTTTTGCGATTAGGGCGATTTTTTGCTGTCTGCCTTCTTCTGGCCCGGAGAAGGTGTAGTAGTAGCTGTTTCCCAGGGAGTGGCCTAGGTCTAGTTCCCCGGCCAGCGAGTGTTTTTTGGCGGCGACTACGAGTAGGAAGGCCAGGGATCGGCGGTAGATCATGGCTCCTTCCCGGCTGTCAAGCAGCACTGGCTCTAGCATGGAGTTGACCATGAGGTTTGTGTTAAGGGGTTGTATTTCGTTGTTCACCCTTAGCGCGGCTATTTGGTGAGGCGGGACGTTGAACAGGTCGATGAACGAGTCCGCGGCGGTTCCGCACGGGCAGTTTATTGTTTGTTCGGGATTGTTTGCAAAACGGATTTGTATTACGCTCATACTGTTATTTAACCGCATTTTCGCAAAGTTGTACAGACTGGCCGGCAGCCTCTTGCGCCTTTGTGTGAGGTACCTCCCGGACAGCGCGTTTTCACGCGTCGCTTAGCCTTAAATCGGTGATGACCATTTGCAGAACCTCGTTTCCCTTAAAGTAGTCGCGGGCTAGGTTGAACACAGCGTCCACCCGGCTGTCTACGGCGAACTCCTTGTTTGCCGCTTTTTCGGCGGCGTTCCAGTAAAGGGCAGGCCACTTGCTCTTGCCAGCGTCCAGAACCAGCTTCAAATGCTTGGCCTCGGGCTTGCCGATAAAGTTAATCTCCCTTATGACCAGCCGGCGTGCCATAAAAACAAGCGGGGCGTTATCCTTGCCGTAAGGCTCGAAACGGTCAACCAGCCGGAAAATGTCGGCGGAAAGATAATCCAGAGGAAGCTCCGCGTCAATTTGGAGCGGCTGTTCCCCCTCTTCGGCAAACTCCACGCCGCCGGCGATGTTTTTAAGCCGATCCAAAAAAGCCTGCCAGTTGGTTTTTTCCATAGAGAAACCGCCGGCGGCAAAATGCCCGCCGTAATCGGCAAAAAGGTCTGCGGCCTGCTCCAAAAGCGCGCAAACATTCACCCCCCGGGCCGAGCGCAGGGAGCCGGTGCAGGTTTCATCTATAAAAGAGACGGCAATCGAGGGGACATTGAAACGCCGCGCCATTCGCTGGGCCATAAGCCCGGTTACCCCCTTGTTGATATGCTCGCCGTAAACAATACTGAGCTTTTCGCCGTATTCGCCAAAGGTTTTGTAAGCCAAAGGCTCGGCGGCCGCCCAGACATCCTCTTCCAAGGCCTTGCGCGCCTCGTTGAACGAAACAAGCCGCGCGGCAAGCTCGACCCTTTTTTGCGGGTCTTCTTCAAAAAAGAGGGAGGCCGCCGTCATGGGGCTTCCCATGCGCCTTGCCGCGTTGATTGCCGGCGAAACCCGCCAGGCGATGTCCTTCGCGTCAAAATGCCTGCCGGCAAGCTCCAGCTTGTAAAGAAGCTCGAAAATGCCCGGCGCCGGCTTTGCGGCGATGGATTTAAGCCCCTGCTTTACGATAATCCGGTTTTCGTCCTCCAGGGGCATAATGTCGGCAATCGTGCCAAGGGCGGCAAGCTGCAAGTCCCGCGCCGCGCCCTCGTCTTCCTTTTCACGGCCGAAGACGTAAGATCGGAACAGGTTCACGAAAACGTCAAGCTCGGTGAACTCTTTTTCCGAGTATTTTGCGATTTTGGAAAGCTCTTTGATGGCAAGAAGGCTCTTCCCGCTTGCCAGGGGGATTTCCTCGCCCACCTGCCGCGAAATGTCCAGCGTGTTTATCTGGGCGGCGGAGCCGAAGAGCTTGGCCAGCGTCCTGTTTACAAGCGCGCCGTCCCACACCAGAATTTGCTGGCCTTCCAAGAAGGCCGGCAGCCGCGTATTGCCAATGGAGACCATGCCCGGCACGATGGTCTCGCGAAGGACGCCTGTTACGGCAAGATTGCGCATCTTGGCGACCTCGACAATCCAGGCGTCGTTGACAGGCCTTACGTTCAAAAGGCACAGCGGCTGGCCGTAAAGCTCGGACTTTAACGCAAAACGCAGGGCGCCGGCAAGTTTGAAGGCCACGCCGCAACCGCAAAGCTCGCGGAAAGGATAGGGCGAGTCTTTGAGTTTCGCGTTGATGATGGCCAAGGCCTGGGGAAGCTCGTCCTGCGGCTCGTGGTGGTCTGTTACGATTACGTCAACGGAAAGCTCCCCTGCGCGTTTTATTTCGGCCAGCCGCGAGATGCCGCAGTCAACGGTGATGATCAGCGTGCCGTCGGCGGCGGCGAACTCTTCCACGGCTTCCATTGAAAGGCCGTACTGCTCGTCGGCGTCCGGGATGCGCCACTGCGTGTCCAGCCCCATTGACGACAGCGCCCCGGCAAGAAGCGCGGTCCCGGTGATTCCGTCCACGTCGCTGTCGCCGAAAACAAGGACTTTTTCGCCCTCTTCCTTTGCGTGCAGGATGCGTTCCACGGCTTCTTCCATGCCGGGAAGCTCGAAGGGGTTGCGCAGGTGGCGCAGATCGTCTTCCAGAAAATACCGTACGGCCTCGCCGTCTGTTATGCCCCGTCTTGCCAAAACCGATGCGGTCAAAAGGTCGCAGCCGTATTTTGCCGCGATGTTTTTTACCAGAAGCGTGTCAATCTCTTTTTTTTCCCATATCATTGAACCTACAGAGTAGCCCGGTTTCGCTGGGAAAAGCAAGAGCCGGGAAGGTTCACCACGGAGGCCTCGCACGGGGGCGCGATAATTCGGAATATACTCACACAAAGGCACAAAGGCACGAAGCACAGGCCAGAAAGCCCCTCTTCATTCCTACCTTGCCTCCGCTATGCACTTTGCTGAAGCAGGCAGACGCGGCACTGTCAAAATTCGCCCAACTTCCTTTATCCTCAACCTTTGTGCCTTTGTGCCTTGGTGTGAGGCCTCCTCCTTTGAGCCTTGGTGTGAGCTTCCTCTTCCCGAAGTCCCCCGGAACCCCCCGGTTAAAGACCCAGCGCCCTTTCAAGCTGACCTCTTAGATCGCCGCCGCGTCTTGTCAGGGTTCTGGAGGCGGCGATAAAGGCCGGCAGATCGCGGCCGGAGCGTTCAAACAGGTCTTCAAAAAAATTGCCGCCGCCGTGGTAAAGACGGAAAAGATCGAGATATGCGTTGTTAATCGTCATTTGGGAAAAACCGCGAAAATTGTCGTTGGTAAAACGCTCATCGTACTCCGCGTCAAAACGCTCCTTGGCCGCATCGAAAATCTTCTGCCTTTCCGCAAGAACCGTTTCCCGGTCAAGCCCGCGCGAAAAAAGCTCGTCAAGCTCCGCCACAAGCTCGCGCATAAAGGCCACAAAGGCGCGGCTGTTCGCCTTGGAATCCAGCTTGTCCTGATACTCCTGGGAATACCGGCCAAAACGATGCTCGATAAAAAGCCGCGCCCCCTCTTCCCCCACAAACTGCGCCAGCCCCTCGTTGAACTGCGCTTGCCCGCGTATCCACACCGTGGCGTGAAGCTGTTCGTGAATAATCATGTCGGCAAGCCGGTAAGGCTCCCAGTTTCGCATGAACGAATAAAAAGGGTCCCGGAACCAGCCCAAAGTGCTGAACGCGCCGACCCCCCTCACCCAGACATCAAGCCCCCGCGCTTCAAGCCGCTCCCGCTCGCGCCTTGCCCCCTCCACATCGAAAAAACCCTTGTAAGGCATAGAGCCGACAATGGGGAAACGCCAGTAGTGGCGGGTAAAGGAGTCCTTGGCCGAAGCGGACACCACGGCGGCGATAAAATCCCTGTCAAGCTGGACATAGCGGGTGAAGTTCCTGTCCATGTCAAGCCCAAGCTCTTCGCCGGCGAAACGGCGAATATCGTGAACCAGCGCGATAAAATCCGCATCATCGATTTCCTCAAGGGGAACCGCGCGGTTCATGTAGCCCAGAAAGGCACTGCCCTGCCGGATAGTGTAACAGCCCGATCCGACAAAGGCGAACAGAAGCAAGAGAACGGCGGCAGCGGCAGAGGGAAAAAACGAAAGGATTTTGGAGGCTTCGAGTTTTTGCATATTTGCTCCGGCAAAGCCTACAAGAGAACGGCGGCCGCTATTTTTTCCGCAGCCTCTGCGCCGGCAAGCTGTTCTATAATGGAAACGGAAAAAAGGCCTGCCGTACCCGCCCCCCGGCTTGTAATAATGCCCCCGTCCACCACCACCGGCTGCCCCAGCCAGTTCGCGCCGCTTAGGTTTTTTTCCATGCCGGGG
Organism: Spirochaetota bacterium; assembly: GCA_009778155.1. Lineage (GTDB taxonomy): Bacteria > Spirochaetota > Spirochaetia > Treponematales > Breznakiellaceae > WQXQ01. The sequence continues at coordinate 4,092 of WRKI01000254.1, read as the reverse complement.
TAACAGGTAAAGTTTTTTCCATTAAGCAGCCCCAGAGGGAAAAGCACAAGCGCGGGAGCCGCGCAGATTGCGGCGACAGTCTTGCCGGCGGCCGCCATTTCGACCAGCAAAGCGCCGGCCTCCTTGCTGGCCGCAATGTTGGCCGCCCCAGGCATCCCGCCGGGGACAACGGCGGCATCCCAAAAGTCAGCGCCCCGCGACCCCAGCGCCTCAAGCGTCGTGTCAGCCTTCAGCGTGATGCCACGCGCCCCCTTGACGCTCTGGCTGTCCCCGACGGCGCAGACGGCCACCTCGAAGCCGGCGCGGCGCAAATAGTCAATGGGAGTTACGGCCTCGACCTCTTCAAACCCCTCCGCCAGAAAAAGAACAACTTTCTTCGACATAAAACCTCCATCATTTCGCGCCCGCTCTATAAAATCACACAAAGGCGCATTGGATTTTAGCCTCACACAAAGGCACGAAGGCACATCGAACCGCAGGTTCGCGGCACGGAGCACAGTTTAGAAAGCGCCGCGTCTACCGCCAGCTTGCCGGCAGGAGATAACCGCGAAAACTCAGTTTCGCTCTCTCATCTCCTTCTTAAAAATCTTTGTGCCTTTGTGCCTTTGTGTGAACCTCTCTTCAAAAATCCCCCCTTTGCCCCCTTGACAAAGAGCCGGGCGCGTGCTACAGTGTCTTGACAAAAACGAGCATATTCCAAAGCGGTTGTCTTTTGGAATGTGCCGTGGGCAAGGGCGGCGCGGGAGGCGGTTTTTCAAAACAGCTTTACCCGGCAGCCCTTGTTGCAGTATATTTTTTTTATGGCAAAAAAACAATAGCACGGAGACAAATATGGAGCTTGCTGAAAAAAAGCTGGAAAAAAACGCGCCCATCGATCAGGCTTTTATCGACAGTATGGAAGCCTCGCTTTTAAAACTGAAGGCGGAGATCGTCGATAACCTTATTGCAAGCAGCAAAGATTTCAAGGAAATTGTCGAGGGCATGGACCCGAAAGACCTTGCCGATGTCGCCTCGGACGACATAGACCGGAAAATGATAGAAGCCATTGGCACGGCCGAGCTAAAACGGCTTAAACTCATAGATTCCACCATTACCAGAATGAAGCAGGGCAAATACGGCCTGTGCATTAAGTGCGGCAAGCGCATCCCCCAGGAAAGGCTACAAGCCCTTCCCTACGCCCTCATGTGCATCGACTGCAAAACCGAAGAAGAACGCCGCAACCGGTAGCCGAGCGGCCGGCGGGGGAGGCGGCGGCCGGCCGGCGGGGCTTACAGCATTTTTAGCAGGGGGATGACCGGCGCGGTAAGCTCTATCGACGCCGGGAAGTCGCCGTCTTGCAAAAGCACGGTCTCCCCGTCTGTTTGGGCTAGGATGGGGCCTTTGGTGGAAAACTCGATGCGTCTTGCGCTAAAGTTTATCGAATTGGGGCTTTCCGGCAGTCTGCCCTGCATAAGCAGTTTTTTCAAGACCAGCTTTTGGAACAGGTGCGTCTGCTTTACCGCGCACACATTACGCTCGTCGGGCAGTATTCTTTTGCCGGCTCCGTATGTCCTGTGCCCGGAGGCTCCCATCGCAAGCAAGAGCAGTCTTTCCCTAAAGCTCAAGACTTCCCGGTTCTGATCGTCCAAGGCGCGAAGGTCAAAGTAATCGATTTTGTACAATATATCGTAAAAGACGGCGGCAATGTCAACCCAAAGTTTGTAGGAGTCCCCTGGGAGTCTTCCTTTCATTTTATTTGTCATGTGGGTAACAAAGGCATCTGCCCCGACGGAAAGGATGTTGAAGGCCAGAAAGGTCGCCTTTCCGCCGTGCTGGGCGCTCAAGGGGCCGCCGGCGGCGGTGGTGAGTCTTAATGCCGGCGCGTAAAACAGGCTTACGGGGTTCATCAAAAGCTCAAGCGCGCCGGCGAGGTTGTTCGAGCAAGTGCCGTCGTTGCCGGTTCCCATTGGCAGTCTTAGCGCGGCCATGTTCGATCGCACATGGGGGGCCGCGCCGTACACGGCCGACAGCACTTCGTGGCAGGTTCCGTCGCCGCTTGCGGTGATGACTAGGTAAAACGGCTCTTCGTTGCCGGCGGCCTCTTCGATCAGCTGTAGCGCGGCTTTTTTGCCCGCGCCCTTGCCGTCGGTTAAAAAAAGGCGGTTTTTCCCGTACATTTCCCTTTTCGGGTTTGCCGCCGATTTTTCCCTGTATTCCTGCAAGGTTTTAAGGTGCTTTTTCCGTCTGGAAGAGATTGAAAAGCCCCCGGCACGCGGGTTGGCGATTACGGCCACCCGCAAGGGGCGGCCTGGCGAAACAAAGGAGCCGCCGCAAATTTCTTCCAGCGACTGGAAGAAAAAGTCAAAATTCATGCTCTACCTTGGCACAGAACGCCGGCAAAGTCAAGAAGGAAGAAAAGGAGCCTCACACGAAGGCACGAACCTCGGAAGTATCTCACACGAAGGCACGAACCTCGGAAATATCTCACACGAAGGCACAAAGGCACGAACCTCGGAAATATCTCACACCAAGGCACAAAGGCACGAAGGCACAAAGGGGGGAATTTAAGAGGAATTTTTCACCACGGAAGAGGATGGGATGCACGATGCAACAAAAATTCTGATTTTTACCGCTTGCGGCCGGCAGATAGCAAGTGGACAGGCGCGGGGCTATCAAAAATCGCCCAGCCCCTCCTCTCCGTGAGACTCCCAGACAAGCGCAGCTTGCCAGTCCTCCGTGGTTAAAATTCTTCCTTGCCTTTGTGTGAGCTTCTCTTCATAGAATGAGAATATTCCCGGCATTGGATGTTTTTTTGACAACTTTTCACTTTGCCCGCTTGACTTTTTCTCCGGAAAATGCCATACTTTTAGCGTGCGCTGTTTGTCCTGCAAAGGGACAAAGGGATAAAAAGGGCAAGGAGGCGGAAGAACGGTGTTTCATACTCATAAAACGGCAGAAACAGGCGGCGGCGTATGTCGCGGCGCGGCTTTGTTTAATTTTCCGCCGAGCTTTCCGGCGGTAAAACTTGAGAAATTTCCAAACACAGGCAGGTTCTCGGCGGCTTTTTGGGGAGGGCGGGTTTTAACGCAGTATAGGGAATAAAACCAGAATCAAGCTGGGGGCCGGGTGTAGAAAAGCCCGGTAAAGGTTTCGGCCCCCGGCTTTTGCTGGGTTTTGTTATAGAAAGGCGGCCTGTACGGGCGGCCAATTAATTGCCAACCCTGCGGACTGTCCGCACAGGTGGCGTTTTGCTATGGAGGCAAAAATGGCAAAAAAAATTTTATTAGGATTGGTCATGGCGGCTTTTGTCGTTGGCGGCGCTTTCGCGCAAAACCCCATAACCTTCGGCGTGGGGACCTTCTTTACAAGCGATTTTGGAGGCGGTTTTGAGCACTCGATTACGGACGATGCCGATTTAACAACCACAACGATAATCAGGTCGCCCAACAGCGGCTTCGGCGGCTTGGTCTTTGTTGACGCGCTTTTCGCGTCTATGTCGGTGGGCTTTTTCACCACCTCCGGCGCATGGGAAAGGACTTTGTCTGTTGATGACGGTACCGATGTTCTTGAGGAGAGGTGGGATGGAAACACAAACCTTACCGGGCTTAAGATCAGCTTGATGGGGAAGTTGCCTATCGCGATTTCCGAATCCGTTACCATATTCCCCATGATAGGCTTTAGCTACAGGGCGGTTTTGGCCGCCAGCACCCTTTGGATAGAGCTTGACGACGACCGCGAAGAAGTCGACAGGGAGCATCAGCTTCATGCGAATCCGGGCGACTTCAGCGCGCTGTGGTTCCGTTTCGGTCTTGGCATGGACTTTAACGTTAGCGAAAGAACCTTTCTGCGTGGCACCTTCACCTACGGCATGAGGTTTCGCAACGATTTTGAAAGGCACGCGATTGGCGACGGGGCCAGCGGCCGGATAGGCCACGGCGTTGACGTAATGCTGGGCCTGGGGTTCAGGTAAAAAAAGACGGCCTGTACAGGCTGTTATTCATTGCCATCCCTGCGGGAATCCGCACAGGTGGCGTTTTGCTATGGAGGCAAAAATGGCAAAAAGAATTTTTTTAGGATTGGTCATAGCGGCCTTTGCCGCTGGCGGCGCGTTTG
>WRKI01000253.1 GCA_009778155.1 Spirochaetota bacterium | reverse complement strand
CCCGACAAGGCGGCCGTCAAGCTCGGCGACAAGGATTTCGGCCTTTTCCAAAAGCCGCTCCAAGTTCGCTCTGGAAGCGGCGGGCGAAAAGACGGCCCCGGCGGGCAGAACTTCCTCCTGCTCGTAGGCGGCTTGTAAGCCGGCCAGCGAGTCAAAGTCGGCGGGAAGGGGCTTTCGCAGTACAAGCCCGGCTGGGGAGGGCGAAAGGGATTTTTCGCCTGGGCTTTGATCTAGAACCATAAGATCGTAATCAATCTTGTCGTAGGCCTTCCTGCCGGCGCCCTCCATGAAACCTTCAAGGCGCAGAACCTCGGCCTTTAGCCCCAAAATCGAGTTGATGTTTTTCGCGGCGAAAAACCCGCAAATGAAGGGCGGCGGCGGTATTTCCGTCTGCCCGCAAAAAACGGGCAAAATCCCTCTTTTTGAATGCAGGATGATCGCGCGTATGCTGGAATCTCTCCCGCTTAAAATCCAGGTTTTGTCGGAGGCGGCCCGGCCGATAAACCGGCTGCAGGCCCCGACATAGTACCCTTCGCTTTTCCGCAAAAAAACTTCTGTGGCGGCCTCTTCGTTTTTTTTCATCTTGCTCCAACGCAGTTTCTCGCTCATTCAGCCTCCCAGCAATTCTATATTTGGCCACTCTCTTGTAAGAAGAAAGGCTCACACAAAGGCACATCGAATTTTAGGCTCACACAAAGGCACAAAGGCACAAAGTTTAGCTTAGAAAGTGCCGCTTCATCTCTACATTATCCCCTATTATGCTCTATTGTAAGGCAAAAGTAAGGCTCAGGTCTTATCATAATCCTCCCTTTGTGCCTTTGTGTCTTTGTGCCTTTGTGTGAGTTTAATTGGGAAAACTCACACAAAGGCGCAAAGTTCAGCTTAGAAAGTGCCGCTTCATCTCTACATTATCCCCTATTATCCCCTATTGTAAGGCAAAAGTAAGGCTCAGGCCTTATCATAATCCTCCCTCCGTGCCTTAGTGTCTTTGTGCCTTTGTGTGAGTTTAATTGGGAAAAATCACACAAAGCCGCAAAGTTTAGCTTAGAAAGTGCCGCTTCATCTCTACATTATCCCCTATTATGCTCTATTGTGAGTCAAAAGTAAGGCTCAGGTCTTATCATAATCCTCCCTTTGTGCCTTTGTGCCTCCGTGTGATTAAAATGGGAGTAAATTCAGAGGCTCGAGCATTCATGCGTTTGTCGTGGTTAATCTAAAGTGCCGTTAATTACCCTTTCTATCCCGTCTTTCATTAATTCCGTGCCGAAATTCAGAATAAAGCCGAGTTTTGTGTTAGTAAGTTTCAGATAGGTCAGCAATTGTTTTTTATGCGCCGCGCTTATCTTTTCAACGGACTTTAGCTCAATAATTACCTTCCCCTCAACAAACAAATCAATGCGAAACCCTTCGTCAAAATACTCCCCTTCAAATTCTATCGGAACGGATACCTGACGTTGAACATGAAGTCCTTTTTGGGTCAATAACTTCGTTAAAACGACTTCATATACCGTTTCCAGTAACCCGGCTCCTAATTTCTTGTGTAAATCAACCGCTGTATCAACTATAACAGCACCGATTTCATTTTCCTTCACTCTTCCTCCGTGCCTTTGTGCCTTTGTGTGAGTTTTTTGAGAAATATGCGCCAGCCGGTTCAGCCTTCCTGACGCTTGCTTTTTTCACTTCTTTCATTATAATAGTTAGATATGAAGCGGTCAATTATTTTCACGGCGGCTTTGACCGCCGCCCTTTTTTTGGCAGTCCCGGCTTTCGCCCAAAGCGGCGCGGGCTTTCCCCGTATCGAGCCGCAAGCGGCGGCGGTCGATTTTTTCCAGCGCGGCCTTGACGGGGGCTTTTCCTGGACAGACTTGGCGGAAATAAGCGTCTGGGCTTCGGGCGGGAACGCCGCCGCCGTCCAAAGGATTCTCGACGTGCAGGGCGCGATAGCGGCCTCGCCCGATTTGCCGCAAGGCCGGCGCGAACTGGCCGACTTCATCCTGCTTTACCTGCACTCCAACGTCTTTCGCGCCTACTCGCTTGACCAAAGCCGGGTGGACACCGTTTTTGCAAACGGCAGGTTCAACTGCGTCTCCTCCGCCGTTCTTTACATTATTCTGGCGCAAGCCTTCGGCATCGAGGCTTACGGAGTTGTAACGAAGGATCACGCCTTTGTCATGGTTCGCATTGACGGCGAGTATATCGATGTCGAGACGACCAGCGCCTTCGGCTTCGACCCCGGCGGCCGCCGCGAGTTCCACGACGACTTCGGCAGGATTACGGGCTTTGTCTATGTGCCCGCCGGGAACTACCACGACCGCCAGACGATTAGCGCGATAGAGCTTGTCTCGGTTATCATGACCAACCACATTGCCAATCTGGAGGCCGCGAGCCGTTTTGCCGAGGCCGTGCCCATCGCCGTTGACCGCTCCGCCCTTCTTACGGGCGTGGGGGCGCAGGCTGTGTCGCCTTTCCGCCACGTTTCGGGCGGCTCCTTTTTCGACGATCCCCGCCGGGACAAAATGAACAGGCTTTTTAACTTGGGAGCCTTCCTCTTGAACTCGCGGCGCGAGGAGGAGGCTCTGCGCTGGGCGGCTTTTGCCTCTCCCCGGTACCCTTGCCCAGAGGGGCGCTGGCAGGAGCTTGTTTTGGCGTCGGTGAACAATCGTGTAATGAGGTTCGTTGCGGCGAACCAGATTGGTCAGGCCAGAACTTTTCTTAATTCCCACGAGGCGGATTTAACGGCCGCAAGTTTTGCCCACTTGGACGTGATGCTTCTTGACAACGAGCTTGTAAGCCGCGCCAACGGGATTCGCACTGCCGGCGACGGGGGCGCGGTGATTTCCGATATCGAGCTTGCCTTGGGGACGGGCAGGATTGCGGCCGGGCGCGGCGGGGAGATTCTGAACTTTGCCATTCAAAGGACGGCTTCCGTGATTGGCGGCGCCGGCGGCTGGCTTACGGCGATTAACTTTATCGAGGATGCCCAGGCGCGTTTTGGTTCCAATGCCGATCTGGATCGCGCTTTGCAGACTTTCCGCCAGAACAGGGTTACGGATTTTCACAATCGTTTTGCCACCGAATGGAACAGGGGGAACTTGGACGAGGCGCGGCGCATTCTGGACGAAGGCCTTGCCGAGTTCCCGGCCAACAGCCAGCTTCAGTCAAACAGGGAGGCCGTCGAGCGGGCTTTGCGGTAGCTTTGCCGAGGTTGCAAAACACATCTTTTTTCTGTTGAAAAAAATTATGGGAGCGTTAGGTGAAATACAAAGAGGAATGCAAGCATATCTGGAAAAACTTGATCCCCAAAGCCGGCCAAGCCGACAATCTGCAAGGGGAGCTTTTGCGGCAAATCGAGAAACTCAGATACGAAGCGCAAAACAACGGAAACATAAACTGGGACAGCGACTTTGAGTATTTTTGCGATTTTTTGAACGCTTCCCTTTGCGAAGGCGGCTTTCTTTCGGCCGATGAAAAAAAAGACGTGGCCGGCGCTTTATCGAAAATAAAAGCATTCGGACAGTTTATGTGCCGGTTTAACAACGGAGACGTTTCCGACGATGAATTTGATGCAAGAAACAGGGGCGAATTTGTAAACATTATGGAAGATGATTTGTACGATGCGGTTTGCGACGCGGTCGGTATGTTTTATTCAAAAAACAAAACCCCGATTCCGTACAAGCCCAACCCGGACATACTCAGGTAAAATCAAAGGAGGACAAACAGATGAAAGGAGCTTTGCCGGAAATAAAGGCACAAGATTTGAAAAACGCACAAGACGCTTGGGACTTTTTGTATGTCATTTTGGGAAAATATTTTGAAATGATGCAAAAAGACGAAAAAATAAAGGAAGAATTTAGCGACGCTCAAATCACGCTTGTTGCATACCGGCATTTTGACGACCAAGTGTGCAACGGCGGTTTTTTGCAGCTTGTCCAAAACGGCTTGGGCGGAATTATTTATGACAAAACTTTTTCACAGACAATAAAGTCATGGGGCGCGGGGGAAACGGCCGCGATAGCGGAGGAAGCGGGAACAATATGCGCCAAACACAAAGAAAAACTGGACCGGCTGACAATGTTGCAACAGGAATTTTCTGCGGCGGCTTCGGAAGTGTATCACAACGATAAAAAGGCTTACGAAAAATTGGAAGCCCGGCATCACGAGGAGGTTTCAAAGTTTTACGATGATTTTGAAGACTTTGAGCCTTTGGAAGACAGATACTACGAGATAATGGAGCGGGAAGTTGAAAAAGTAAAAGCCTATGTTGAAAAAAACATAAGCGAGTTTGCAGTCGTAACATAGGGAATAATTAGGTACGGCGGCAAGCGCATGAAAAAAGCAAAAAGTTCAAACGCAAAGCGCGTAAAAATGCGGCGCAAAAGGAGTGAGAACCGGTTTATATTTTGGCTGCTGATTATTGCGCTCGGGGGATTGGCCGGGATGTCCGGCATTGGGGCTTTTACAAACCAAATTGGGCTTAGGGAAAACGGTTTTGAAACAACCGCAACGGTAACGGAACTGCGAGAAACAAGGCGGCGGGTTGGCAGAACTGCAACAACCAGAGGGAGCGTGTTTGTGCAGTACGAAGTCGGCGGCGCAATTTACACCAACCGTTTGAACATTGAATTTCGCCAGGCCTACATTGGCGAAGAATTACGCATATACTACGATCCGAGCAACCCCGCCCGGATAACGCCGGCAGACAGAAGCCGGGCGACAGACAGCCCCGGGCGTTTCATTGTGCTTTTTTCATTCAGCGCGCTGCTTATTTCTTTGGGCATCGTCTCTATAATAAAATTGAAACGGCAACAAAACAAAGCCAGCTTTTCGCCTGCTGGCGGGCAATCCGGGGGCTGTTGACAAAAATTATAGAAAAGGGCATAATTGTTTTATGGACATGAAGGGAAAAATAGATTTTTGCAAAAGGCTCATTGCCTTAGCTTTTTTCGGGGCGGTTTTGTTAAGCTGCGCCAGCGTGCCGGATCAAGCGCATTCACCCGGCGTTTCGGGGTTTGCACTGCGCGAAATGTCTTTAAGCGGGGAACTTTACGGGCTTGATGAAATTTCGGTTTTTTTCCCACGGGAATTATTTTTTATCAGCAGGTCGGAGGAATCTTTTCTTGCATTTTTCAGGGAAAATGGCGGCGTTATCCCCCAGTGGGAGACCTTGGCCAACGACATTGTAACATTTTGGGAAAACTACCCGGAGAATGCCGGAACGGTGGACATTGGCGTAAGTTTTCCGCCGGCAAATCTAACCGCTGTGGGGTTAATGCTCGAAGAGGCCATTCAGTCAATTTTGGAGACGGTGATACGGGACTTTGACTCAATTTCAAACTTTGCAAGAGAAACGAATGAGGCTTACACGCGGTTTGTTTTTTTTGCCGATCTTGAAGCATTAAGCGAAGATGCAAGTGTTATCTGGCTGTTTGATTTTGTGTTTCCCTCATTAGGCCAGTTCGAATATGTTAGCCGGGTAATCCACCTGTACAACATGGTCGAATTAAAAGAAATTGTTTTTTACATGGAAGACAAAAACACCTTGGAACGAATTGGAATCTACAGTTTTTTCGACGATGCGCCGGCCGGCCTTTCAATGCGCCATGGCATTTTTTGGGGTGATTAACATAACGGGGGCTTGTTAGGGGAATAAAATGACACACGGGAAAAAATTTATCGGCGTTCTGTTTTTTTCGCTTGTTTTTTACGCTTCTTGTTTGCAGACAAGCCCTGCGGGAGCGTCAATGTCCGTAAGGGCCGGCATAGAAATTTACTCGGGCAGTGCAATTGTAAGAATCGACGGAAGGGTCAACGAAAATTTGCACGTTTGGAGTATCTTTCACGAGTCGCAAGATGCAAGGTTTAATGACCCCCCGGCAATAAGGGAAGGGACTATAACAAGAAATGAAACACGGGTTATGGCCGCCGGCGAAGTGTATATGTTTTCAGTATTGCCGACAGAAACCGTTACAATAAACGTAAGGTCATCGGACGGCAGCGATGTTGAGCTAATCGTACACAGGCAAGGGAGGGAAGAAAAACGTACAATAACCGGCGCAAATATGCTAGGGGCGACAATAGGGTTTCACAACAGGTAAAGGGCGGCTGGGAAAAGGATTGCCGTGGGCAAAATTGCTTAAAAACGCATTGACAAGGCGGGAAATGAATGGTAAAATGATAAACAGAATTGGAGGGAAAAATGGAAAAAATAACAAGTTTTGTAAATTGGGCTAAGGATAACGGCTGGAACATAACATTAAAAGACAGCCAAACAGAAAACCTGCCGCAAGAAATTTTGGGAAGATATAATATTCCCGGCGAATATAAAACATTTGTGCAAAACATTGAAGTTTGCACAAATGCCGCTGAAAATGTATGGTTTTTATGCATTGAAGAATACCTGCCAAAATCTGAAGACAGCTTTAGATGGAATGAATTTGAATTAATCAGCCTTGGGGCGGCAGATGATGACAGCGAACTGATAAATGATGTAAAAAATTATTGGGACAAGCACCTGCCAATAATAATGAGCGTAAAAAACGGCTATGAATACTATGCCATAAACATCGAAAGTAAAGAAATCGTGTACGGCTATGAACCAGAGTTTGAAGAAAACGAAACAGTCGGAAATAATTTCGAGGAATTTTTGGAAAAAATAATACGGCAAGAGATAAAGCTGTAAACAACGGAGGGCGGTATGTTTGTTATAGAATCTGTGGACAAAATAAAAGATGAGATAATTGGCGAAAGCGTTCAAAAGCACAATTTCCCCAAATCAACGGTTTTTCCCTTTGGCGATTTGTATAAAGAAATTGTTACAAAAATAAAAACGCTGGAAATTTCTGCGGAATGCATATTATACGGTTCGGTAGAATCATATAATGCTACCAAGGAATTTTCAGACAAGGATTACTGGAGCCAAAACACCTCCGATGAAGAAATTAAAAATTACTGGATCATTGGGCGAACCGGCCAAGGGGATAGCTGGGTAATGGATATAAACCATAAGGTGTTTTTTTACGATCATGGTTTGGAAGAAATGTCCCAGGAAAACTTTGTAGATTTTAATATAAATTTTGAACAGTGGCTTCAGTTTGCATATTTAAACAAAAGGCTGGAGGTTATTTATAACGAAGGAAACTACAATGAGGAAGTTGGAACAAAATACAAGGAAAAACTGAAAGAAATTAGCAAAGAGCTATTGGAAAACTATCCGTGGGCAGATTATGACAATCTTGTGATTGAATAAAAGTATGGCGGTTGGTAAAAAAATGGAAAACAGGGTGTTTATCGATTTTATAAAATGCGAGTACGGCGGTGCATACGGCGGCGGGTTAGATGAGCCGTTTCGTTATATGGGCAGAATAATTTCTGACAGATTCCAATCCGAAAACATCGAATTTTCATGTAAAGAAATTGAAATCCAATTGACATTCTTAAAACCAAATGAAAAAAGTGAAACTGATATAAACTTTTACAGCAAATTGCCAAATTACTACAGGGGCAAGAATATGATAAGAGTTTCTGTTCCTTTTTCAACGGAACAGGAAAAAGATTTATCGAGTTTGTTTCAGCTAATATACAAAGTTTTTGATATTATCGCTTCAAAGAAAAAGAAAGGCGATGTTTATGACAAAGAAAAAATAGAATCGAGTTTGCTGAAACTGGAAGAAGAATTAAAATCGGCCGATTTATGGGAATTAAACCAAAAGTACGAAAACCTTTTGCGTCAAAAAACCATAGAAAGAGTTAAAAAAGAGCGGGAAACCAGAGAACAGGCTAATAATGAAGGAAAACGGTTGATTTATGATTTGCGGCTTTATTACCGTTTTGACAATATTGGAAACCTTTATTTTGCACCTTATGACAATAGACTTTGCGATAGAATATTAGAAAAACTTAGGCAAAGAAAATTCAAACTTCCGGGCTATAGCCATTTATACGTTCAGGTATCTGACACTTTTGAGAACGCTCTGTATCATTCTGTCAGAGCAGAAAATTGGTTTGTTTACGGTTTGGCCGTTTTGGAAAATTATATTGATTATGAAACAAAGAGCGAAGCCGAAAAACAAAAAATTATTTTCGGTTTAATAAAAGAAGGATTGCATGACATTGCAAAAATTGACAAGTTGGATGTTAATGTATTAAACGAAGTTTTAGATGAAGTGGAAAAAAGAATTAAATAATCAACAACCTCGCCCTGAAGGGCGAGGTATGCTGTTCTTTTAAGGAGATTGCATTCGGGTTTAATACCCCTTTTCGCCCTAAAGGGCGGGGTATTAAACCCTCAGCACGAATAAAACAGGCGCGGCCTTGCGCTAAAAACTAACAGAGCTTTGTTCCCCGCAAACTTCCAAAAAAACCGATCCCTTGGCGTTTGCCCCAGAGCCGTCCGTTACAATAAGAAAAGTGTCGATACTGATGCCGCGCAAAAGCTTTGCCAGAACGCCGGGTTGGTCATGCGAAAGCCCGTCGGCTAAACCCAGGGCAAGTTCCTCAAGGGCGGTTTTTTCATGGCAAAGGGCGACGTAGCCGGGGCCGCCGGGGAAGGTTTGCAGGAAAAGACTCTCCCCGATTGGCTCCAGGCGGCCATCCGCGCTTGCGACTTCCAAGTGCGGCGAACCGATTATGCCCCCCGTGCGATTTTGCGCCCACGGCAAACACGCGCTAACACCCGCCGCGCAAATATACTCCCCGCAATGCTTCTTTACCGCCTGCGCCAGCTTGTAATCTATGTCATAAATACTCTCGCCGGCGCTGAATTCCAAGGCGTAAAGGGAGAGAATATCACGGCGGCTCTGTCGCTCAAAGCCTGCCCGGCACAAGACCCCTGCCAAAAGCGGCGTGCCGCAACGGGCTTGCAAGCGCAGTGCAAAGCCGCCAAGAGATTTATTCGCGTAACTCATTTTCAGGGAACTGTTCCAATACGGCGCGCGCCATAGCGGAATTTATTTGCGAAAGCCCGACGGGGTTTTCGCTGTATGCCTGGCGATATGCCTGGCAAAAGGCCTCGATTGCGGCCTTGGCTTCCACATAGGGGCCGGGAACATTTATAACAAGGGTTCCATTTTTTTCGCCGCACACAAGCTTGCACCACAAGTGCCCGTTTTTCCCCCATATTTCCCGCACAGACTTTTTTTCTAAAAGGCTTTCCAGCGCACCGTGCGTAAAATCCTCGCTTAAAGAACTGTCATAGACCCGGCCGCCGCCCGAACCGCCAATAAGCACGACAAGCCCTACGCCCCGCTCTATCCACTTTTCAACGGCGGCGGCAATCTCCTTCGCATCGTCATCCACAGGGGCGGCGCGATGGACGATACAAAGGGGATTCATCGAGATAAGGCTGAACATTACAGCCGGGCTGTTGGTGTCAAGCACCGTGCCGTCTTTAATTTCGCCCCCAGTGGGGATAATAACCGCTTCGTTCACAGGTTTAGCCATTTTTCCTTTGCGCATTTCGCATAACCGTTCCGCAAATGCGGAATTTCTTCGTAACCGACACTCACGGTTTTTGGCGAGCAGGAAGCCTTTGCAAGATCGGCCGCCGTTATGCCCTCGCAAAGGGATACGGCACGGAGCAGGCCTTCCTCGTCTTTAAGAATGTTTTCTGCATCCATGCCGTAAACGTCCATGTCTATCGAGTTTCCCGTAACGCCTATCACGCGGACTGTGCTTTGCAGGCGGGCACTTAAAGTCGTCTCCAAGTTACGCGCATTAAGTGCCTTCACTTTAAGGCCGCTAATTTTCAAAACAGTTTTGTCGGCGTGGGCGATTACAAACTCGCCGTCCGGATTATCCAACGGAAATCTCCCTTTCAAGCGCGATTTCTTTTGCGTTTATTTTTTTCGCGCCATCCACGCCCGGTATAATCTCGTCGGCACGCTCCTGTATTTCCTTCCCGTTTAGCGGCGGCACTTTTTCTTTAAGAAAGGCCTGCGTAATGCCCACCGCGTCAAGCTCCGCCTGGGCGGAATCCTCGATGCGGCTAAAATCAATTTCCGCCCCCATGTGTTTGGCCACGCAGAGCACCGCCGGGGAACAGCCCAATTCACGCGCAGGAACACAGCCGCTTTCTATCGCTTTTACGATGTAAAAAGCCAGAACGCTTTTTTCCGCCACAATGCAGGGAATGTCCCTTTTCAACGTTGTCGCGTAATGCCCGCAATTGTGCGCGCTCTGCCCCGCCTTGAACTGCCTTGTCGGGAACACGCGCCCGTATTTTTCGGCGACCGTCATGCCTATGCCTACCGAGACCGTTTCCCCCGTCATCCCGACAAGCACGTTGCCGCCAGTTACGCACTGCATCTGCCCAAGGAAGGGTAACAGGATTTCTTCCATTGTTATAATGTCCATCATTTCTGTCGCAGAATTATTGTTAGAAGCTCTGCCGGAAATCGCAACATTATGCACGGGGATTATTTTTTTAGCCGGGTCAGGGCCGCGAAAAAGTTTTCTGCCGCTGTATGATTTTTTCCATTGCAAAAGATGCGGCTCTTCGCGCACAATCTCTTCGCTGTAAGGAATTTCCGCCATAGAAAGCATCCCAAAATCCGGGTTCACCTTGCCCTTGTCCGATGCCCCCATGCAGATGATAGCCCCGTCTACCATGATGCCGTCGCTTGTGGTCGTTACGGCACTCGTATCGAAAACGTTAATGCCGGCAGCCCCCGGGGTGTTTCGCGCAATTTCTTTTATCGCTTGCCCGCTGTCAAGACCTGCGGCCTCTATGTCTTTTTTTTCGACAAACACAATGTTAAGCGGGATTGTCTTTCCGTCTATGTTTCCCTGCGGGATAATTTTGTAGCGTAACACGGCCATGTTTCGATCCCTCCTTAATGCCTGCCGATTGGCGGCCGTCTGTCTTCGATTTCGGGGCAGTCCCCCAGAAAGGCTTCTTCCGTTGGGTGCAAAATGTTGATAACATCGATAACGGCCTTTTGCGCCTTGCCGTCTTTGTCCAGCGCCTTGATCAATACCGTGTGCATTGTTTCCGGCACTCGCGGCATAACCGTCAATTCGATTTTCTCGATACCTTCCCGCGTGGCCAGTTCCTGCACGGCCTGCTCTATGCGCCCGGTGCGCAGGGACTGCATCTTCGCGCTTTTAAGGTTTTCAAGCCCGTTTATGGCGACAGGCTTTTCGCGCCCGCCTTTTTTGCCGGCATTTATCATTTTTTCGATAAATTCAGGCAGTTTGGTGTGCATCATCCGCATAAGACCCCCCTTGTTTTCCTGTTTTCTGACACGTTCATTTTACAATGTATTCTTGCAGAAAGCAAGAGGGCGTTTGCGGCTCTCCACGACAAACGCATGAACGGCACGAACCTCGGAATTTACTCCCATTTTAATCACACAAAGGCACAAAGACACGAAGGCACAAAGGTTAGGATTGAGCTACGGTAAGCCCGCACCTTTCTTTTGTATCATTATCGAACATAAGAGCGGAAGGAAGAAGTAGGAATGAAGCAGGGCATTCTAATCAGTGCTTTGTGCCGCGAACCAGAGGTTCGATGCGCCGCGAACCTTTGGTTCGATGTGCCTCCGTGTGATAAAAATGGGAGTAAATTCCGAAGCTCGAGCATTCAT
>WRKI01000252.1 GCA_009778155.1 Spirochaetota bacterium | reverse complement strand
GTCAGCTGTTCAACCGCTTGCTGAACGCCTGCGTGTCTACGGCTACCGTTATATACCGCGATTTGGTGCATCCTGTGGCAACTTGAGGGTCAGTAAATAAAAAAACACGGGCGCATAAAATGCGCCCGGAACGGTGGCGAGGAGGTGGTCTTTTAATCCCACGTCCGCGCTATATAAAACATACCAGCTTTTGCCGTTTTTGTCAAGCGGGATTTTCATTTTTCCCTGAAAAAAACAGTTATTTCCAAAATTAAAACAGCCACGCCCTCCCGCAAGCCCGCTCCCGTTTTCAGTCGGTTAGCGGCACTACCCAACCGGCTCCCTGAACGTTTTGCCGGCGCCAGCAAAACGTTCAGCGCATCAAGCCCGCCCGCAAAACTGCAACCGGCGGTTGCAGAAAACGGCTTCAATCCGCACGCGCCACCGCCCGACCGCTTCCGAAACGGAAAAGCACTTCAACAAAAGCCTGCTCGCGCTCGCGGCCCTCCTTGACAACATCGAGCTGAACATAGAGCGCGGATATGAGGGCAAGCCCTATGTCGAGCTAGACGGGACGAAGGAAACGCCGGCCGGCAAATGCTTAAAGCGGGCGATGCTCGCGAACTTCTCGGCGGGGATTTTCTGTTTCTCCATAAAAATCGATAAAAAATGAACCCTTGACATATTCTGCCGGGAAAAGTATGATTAAAGCAGGAGTTTTTAAGGTGGGAATTTCTGGGAAGATAACCCTTGATTAGACCATGCTTAAAGACATTAAGCAACAAATAAGGAGCTAAACATGGACAAACAAGAGTATACAGAGGTAAATTCAAAAATAATTGATAGGTGGGTAGACGAAGGTTGGGAATGGGGCCGCCCAATAACTCACGAAGAATATGTAAAAGCAAAAAATGGGGAATGGAATGTGTTATTAACCCCAATAAAATATGTTCCAAAAAATTGGTTTCCAGATTTGAAAAATAAAAAACTCCTTGGCCTTGCCTGTGGCGGAGGGCAACAAATGCCCATATTTTCAGCTTTGGGAGCATATTGTTCCGTTCTTGATTATTCAGATAAACAACTTGAAAGTGAAAAACTTGTTGCAGAACGTGAAAAATATGACATAGAAATTGTCAAAGCAGACATGACAAAAAAACTTCCTTTTTCTGATGAAGTATTTGACATAATATTCCATCCTGTGTCAAATTGTTATATAGAAGATGTGTATCATGTTTGGAATGAATGTTTTAGAATATTAAAAAGAGGTGGCGTTTTAATGTCAGGTTTGGATAACGGGTTAAACTATTTGTTTAATGATGATGAAAAGTTGCCGCTTGTTGCAACAAATAAGCTACCATTCAATCCCCTTAAAAACAAAGAACACTACAAATTGCTCATAGAAGAGGATGGGGCCATTCAATTTAGTCATACACTTGAAGAACAAATTGGCGGCCAGTTAAAGGCAGGGTTTATTCTGAAAGAGTTATATGAAGACTTTAATAACAGTGGGTTTTTAAAAGACTATGCGCCAACATTTATAGCAACCTTGGCCAAAAAACCATAAGCAATAGAATATATACGCCGCTTTAAAAACATTTTTTAGAGTTTTTGCCCTAAAAAATGCGAGACTTGTTCGAGAACCAATCGGGTTCTCGAACAAGTCCATTGACAAAAAGGGAGAATATTAATATGATTAAGGTAAGGGGTTTTTGGAGGTTGCCAAAAGATTATATATGAATATTCGTCAAAGAAAAATTGTTGAAATAATCAAAAGAGAATATGGCATTGCCATTTTTGGCATAGAGAAATTGTTCCTCGGATTTGATCATAATACGACTGTGTATAAAATATTTGCAAAAAATGATAAAACATATTTTCTAAAAATACGTTTTGAAAACTTTACTGAATCAAGTTTAGTTATGCCTTTGTTAATCTCCCAATCAATAAATACATCCAAAATAATAAACGTCATAAAAACAATAGACGGAAAATTATTTGTAAAAGTATCAGCGCAATACTTGATGCTTTACCCATTTATTAATGGAAAATCTGGCTGGGACACCGGTTTGACAAAGGAACAATTTGTTGAATTTGGGGAATTTATGTCTCAATTACATTCGGTGAAAATACCTGAAGAATATAAAAAAATAATACCAACGGAGCAGTTCGATTCAAAATACAGGAAGCAAATTAAATATTATTTGAATGGCACAAACGAAAACGCTATTAATGGCGATGCGATAGTTATTGATTTTCTGAACACGTTTTATAAAAATAAAAACACAATTTCAAAAATACTTGATCGCTTAGAAGAAGTTTCAAATAAAATTAATGCAAAGGCCATTGATCTATGTTTATGTCATGGGGATATACACGTTGGTAATATTTTAATAGAACAAAACAAATTATACATTGTAGATTGGGATACAATAATACTTGCCCCCAAGGAAAGGGATTTAATGTTTATCGGAGGCGGCATTGGAAACAAATGGAACAAAAAAGAAGATATAGATAATTTTTACTTAGGGTATGGCAATGAAATAAAGGCAAACAATATATTACTGCGCTATTACCGGCTCGAAAGAATTATACAGGATATTTATGAATTTTATGAACAGGTCGTTAATAGTAAAACCGAAGAAGGGGAAAAGAAATTATGCATAAAATACTTCAAAGAACAATTCGAGGTAAATAACGTGATCGATATAGCATTGGCGACGTAAGATAACCCGTGGCCGGCACTTCAAGGGCAAAATTTTTAGGCAATTAGCCCCTTGACACAGCCGGTAAAAAAGACTATGCTTAAGAAAACGTTTTCAGGGTATTTTTGCGATTTAACAATACCCTGCGTGGCGATCAGGAGGAAAAAGTGTCAAAATTCAAGTTTTCTGTTGGGCCTTGGAACGTGCATTCCGGGGCAGATTCTTACGGGCCGGCAACAAGGGAAGAAATACCCTTTGAAGAAAAAGTAAAAAGATTTTCCGAACTTGGTTTTTCTGCCGTGCAGTTTCACGATGATGATGTTGTTCCAAACATGGACAGCTTTAGCGAAGAAGACATAAAAAAAGAAGCAAGAAAAGTCAAGGCTGTTTTGGACAACTACAACATGGCGGCGGAATTTGTCGCGCCAAGATTATGGATGGATCGCCGCACAACCGACGGCGGTTACATGAGCAGCGACCATAAAGACAGGGAGTATGCCGTTTGGCGTTCATACCGCTCCATCGACATTGCCCACGAACTAGGTTGCAATAAAATAGTTCTATGGCTTGCAAGAGACGGAACCTTGTGCGCAGAAAGCAAAAGCCCTGTGTGGGCAACAAAAATGTTAGTCGATGCAATAAACCAAATGCTTCGCTACAATTCAAAAGCACTCATCTTGATCGAATCCAAACCAAATGAGCCGGTAGACAGAAGCATTTGTGGAACAATTGGCCATGCTATGGGCATTTCCGCCGCGACAACAGACCCTTCGCGTGTCGGCGGGCTGGTAGAATCTGCGCACGCAATACTGGCAGGGCTTGATCCCGCACACGAAATGGGCTTTGCACTTGCCCTGGGCAAACTGTGGGGTGTTCACTTGAACGATCAAAACAGCATAAAGTTTGATCAAGACAAAAGTTTTGGCGTAGAAAATCTACGACAGGCTTTTAACCAAGTTAAACTTCTTGTAGAAAACAACTACGGTTCAAATGGCGAGTACATCGGCCTTGACGTAAAAGCCATGCGAACAACAAAAACAGAAGACAGCTACAAACATTTGGAAAACAGCTTGAACATATTCAAAGCCTTGGAAGAAAAAGCAAGACGCTTCGACTACGACTTTCAAAAAAAATGTGTCGAAAACAGAGACTTTGAAAGCCTTGAAATGTATGTGATGAAGCTGTTGATGGGAATTGTTTAATCGAAGGCGTATGGTGGCATCAATGAAAAAAGCGGTAATATTCGGTGCGGGAAACATTGGCCGGGGGTTTATTGGCCAGTTGTTTTTTGAATCGGGGTATTATACGACATTTATTGATGTCAACCGGACGCTTGTTAGAGATTTGAACAACCGGCATAGCTACCCGTTGCGTATACTTGAAGCATCTACCGGAGCAAACACCGACTTGCTAATCGAAAATGTCGATGCCTTAGATGCTCGTAACATAGAGGCAATCACCATTGCTGTATCAGAGGCTGATATTTTGGCAACTGCGGTAGGCGCAGAAATTTTACCGCAGATTGCCCTTCACATTGCAAATGCGTTGATGCGCCGGTTCGAGTTAGGTGCTATGCCGTTAAACATTTTGTTATGCGAAAACTTAAAAAATGCAGGGGCGATTGCAAGCAGTTTAATCCGTAGCAACCTGCCGGCATCTACCCATCCATGGTTTGATCGCAATGTCGGCCTTGTGGAAACATCCATTGGCCGCATGGTTCCATTGCAAACACCAGAATCAATGGATGGCGACCCCTTGCGCATTTGCGTGGAATCATACTCAACGCTGCCGGCAAATAAAGAAGCTTTTTGCAAAAAAATACCCGAAATTATCGGGTTACAAGCCGTTTCACCCTTTTCTTTTTACATCGATCGAAAACTATACATTCACAATATGGGTCATGCTTTAGCGGCGTATCATGGCGATACGCATGGAATGGAATTCATTTGGCAGGCCGTTGGCCATCCCGGCATACGAGCGGCCGTATATTCAGCGATGTGTTCCTGCGCAGATGCGCTTGTGATTAGCTATGGGGCAGAGAAACAAGAGCTTTACAATCATGTCGAAGATTTGTTACATCGTTTTGCCAACCGCAAGTTAGGCGACACAGTTTACCGGGTTGGGCGAAACCTTAGACGCAAACTTGCCCCGGAAGATCGATTGGTAGGAGCTTTACGCTTGTGTCAAAAAGCCGGGACACCCATAGATCAGCTAACCGCCGGGCTTGCACTCGCTATGCGATTTTCTTCCAGCGATCTAAAAGAAATGTCGCCAGAAACAATTCTTACAGAAATATGCGACATATCACCAGATGAAAAAATTTATACGAAAATTATCAACGCATACAATCGGCATACATAAAATTGTTAGAAAACTTATTCTCGAACAAATCCATTGACTATAATGACATTCCATGTTATACTACTTGTATGAAAGCAAAATTTATTGGTAACTGTTACCTCTGTGGCGAAAGCTTTACCAAAATAACCATGAAAACTCATTTAAGACTTCATAATGAAAAAAAAGGCGACGAGGAATGTCGCCTGCTTAAAATTGAAGGCATTCACGACAAATGTTATTGGTTGTATATTGATGTTCCGGTAGACAAAACTTTGTCGGTTGTTGATGCTTTTTTGCGAAAAATATGGCTGGAATGTTGCGGACATATGAGTATGTTTTATTCTGGCGATGAAAAAATAGCCGCAAGCAGTAAACTGGAAAAATTTAACACCGGCGATAAATTTTTTCACAATTATGATTTTGGAAACACCACCACAACGCAAGTTACCATTATGGGAAACATTACGCGCAAACAACAAAAGTCCCCTGTTAGACTTTTAGCGCGAAACGCCCCGCCTATTTTAAGATGTGCAGATTGTGAAACCCCGGCAAAGTTTATATGCATGGAGCCAGACGATAACGATAATTTCCCATTTTACTGTGGAAAATGTATCAAAAATCATCCAAAAAAAACGATGTTTTATATTACCAATTCCCCGCGAATGGGCGCGTGCAGTTACACCGGCGAAGAAGACACTTTTGCATTTAACCCCGCAAACATTTTACCGGAAGGCTGCTTTACAAAAAAGTCTAAATCGGCTATTATCGAAAGATGAATGATTTTAATGGCAAACAAGCTCTTATCACTGGCGGCGCTTGCGGTATAGGTCGTTGCATTGCCGAGTATTTTCTAAAAAACAATGCGCGTGTTACAATAATTGACATTAACGAACCGGTGGGCAAAGCACTAAGTTTGCGTTACGACAATTTAGAATTTTTCTGCGGCGACATAGCTGAAAAATCCACACTGGAAAAATTGTCGCAAGCACTTAAAACCCCTGTCGATTTTCTGATCAACAATGCGTGCATTCACCGCGGGGGACTCTTGACCGGCGGCTCCTGGGACGACTTCGAGTATGTGCAGCGTGTGGGTGTGTTTGCTCCCTATTATCTGACAAAGCTGTTACTCTCGCATAGCTTGCTCGCCGGCAACGCATCTATCATCAACATAGCATCTACAAGGGGCTTTCAATCCCAAGCAGATACCGAAAGCTATTCGGCGGCCAAAGGCGGCATACTTGCCTTGACACACGCCATGAGCATAAGCCTGTCGGGAAAGGCAAGGGTAAATGCCATAAGCCCCGGCTGGATTGATACAAGTATGTATCACGGAGCCGGGGAAGCCCCAACCCACAGTAGCGAGGACGAAGGCCAGCACCCGGCAGGGCGTGTGGGCAAGCCACAAGACATTGCAGAAATGGTAATGTTTTTATGCGACAACGAGCGTGCTGGTTTTATCACCGGCGAAAATATTGTGATTGACGGCGGCATGAGCAAGCTGATGATCTATCATGGCGACGGCGGCTGGAAGTTTGATGGCGCACTCCCGGCCACTCCCTAGCTTGCCAGCAACATATAATGGTAGAACTTTACAGCTTCAAGAAACTGGCTTTCCCGTATACGCTCGTCGTTGCCGTGAATGCGCTTGCGATCGTCGCGGCTTAAATACATGGCGGAAAAACGCAACACGGCATCGCTTATCTTGCAGAAATGCCGGGAATCGCTTGCCGCGATCATTAAATACGGAGAGATTATGGCCTGCGGCCAGATTGCCCCAATCGCACTGCATAGACGCTCATAGCCTTCGCAGTCTTTGTTTGAAAAAGGCGACGGGTCTACACCTTTAATGCCGGCAACCCTTATCCTTTCATCCTGTATGCGTTTTTGCAAATCTGATATTACACTTTCGACAGTGTCGGGGCGCATAATCCGCACATCAGCATTTACGCTTGCCGAAGGCGGCAGAACGTTGCTCGCGGAGCTTCCCCGCATTTGCGTAAACGCGCAAGTCGTGCGGACTAAGGCATTCAATTCGCCGCCCTTCTTTTTGCACAAATGGAAGAGCAAGCCCTTGAAGCACCACAGGTTCGCGAAGATTAACCGGTAGAAAAATGTCGAATGGCGACCCAGTGTGTCAAACATCTGCCGAACCGGCTCGCAAATATACGCCGAAAAAGGCTCCGCCTCGACCCTTGTTACGGCACGCGCCAACACGCCAACGGGGGAACTGGCAGGCGGTGCAGAGGCGTGCCCCCCCATGCCGCTAACGCTAAACTCAACGTTAAGACGGCCTTTTTCGCCCGTACCAATGAGCGCAACCGCGCCCGCTACGCCGGGGAACACATTGTCAACCACCGCGCCACCTTCGTCCAAAACCAATGCAGGCCGGACACCGCGCGAATGCAGTAAGTCAACGATTGCAGGGGCATCGGTGCTTTTTAACTCTTCGTCTCCGCCAAAGGCAAAGTAAACATCCTGTGCCGGAACAAAGCCGTCGCTTAGCAATGCTTCCGCCGCATTCAAAGCGGCACAGAGTGTCCCTTTTGTATCCAATGTCCCTCTGCCCCAAATCTCGCCGGCTTCGCGTGCGCCGGAAAAAGGGGGCTTTTGCCATTTATCCTCGTCTGCCGGCACAACATCGTAGTGCGCCATGTATACCGACGGCTTGTCGGCCGCCTTGCCCTTCCAGTGGTACAAAAGCCCGCCAGTGCCAACAAGCTCGAAGCTACAATGCCGGTGCAAAAGGGGGTAAAGCTGGGGCAAAAGTGCGCGAAACTCGTTAAAATCATCTTTATATGATAGGCCTCCCGGCTCGCCGTCTTCATCAATTGAAACCGTCTTGATTTTTATCATGGCTTGCAGGTTTTTTATCGCCCGCTCGCTATCAATGGTAACGGGCGACTTCGCGGCCGCCGGCGCTTTGGGCTTTGGCACAAAAAGCGCGGCACGAATGCAGACTAGGGCTAAAAATAGCAACAGCAATGCCGGCAAAGCAATCCATGCCATATTATAGCCAGCCTTTTTTGTATAAAACCCTTGCCGAGCTTATGGCAACCAGCACCCCGACTGGTACTAAAACTGCGCCTACCCCGGCAAGCTGGGGCACAAATAAAAACAGCAATAGCATGAAAATGATGGGAGCCGCCGCAACCTTCACGTTTCGGCTTACGAGCACAACGCCCAACGCGCCAAAGAGTGCGGGTAGAATGTTTGCAAAAGCGGGCGCAAGAACGGGCGATTCGAGCAAGGGCTGAATTAAGAAAAGCAGAAAAACGCCGATTGTGATGATCAACGTGGTAACGATAGAACTGATCGCAATGGCTATGGTCGAGATAACCTCGCCTTCTTCTGTGCTGGACTTTACTTTGGCCGCCGCCATTGCGTTTATTGCGCAGGGGACTTTTAGGTTGGTCAGGTTGCCGGTTACAAAACCAAGGTACGTCCCGCCTGCGCCTAGCATGGGAACATAAGTGAAGGTTTCGATTACTGCAACCGTCCAAAAAATTGGGACTATGCCGATCATGCCAACCATAAACACGCTGAAGACCGGCCATGCGTCGTAGTAAATCGATATGCTTGCCGGGAGCATCAGCATAAACAGAAGTGCCAACGCCATCCAAATGCGTCCTGCGGTATGTACGCTGTCGATGTAGCTTTTTGGCTTGCTCACACTGCACCGCCTACGATTAAGTTCGTGATGGGGATCGAAAGTGCCATCGCGGATAACATGGAGAGTGGGAGCGCGTAGTTTTCCAGCCAAGTTATGTTTTTCTTTTTGTACAAGATGCCAAGTGCCGCCATGATTACAGCGGAGCAGAGCGTAACAAAAACAGGTATCCAGCCGGTAAGGCCGTCTCGGACATTGGCAAAGATCATGCCTAAAAATGCAGAGACCATGCCCAAGAAGAGTGCCGACATAAAAATCTCGCCCCACTTTTTGTCTTTGCCGCCAATGTTCACCACGCCGCTTTGGATTTTCTTGGCAAAGAATGGAATGATCAACAGCCCTGGGATAATGCCCAGTGTCATGACCCATGCGATTGTTGAAAACACGCGCGGGTCTGTTATTGTTTCGGCTAGGCTTGTCCCTGCGGCAGATGCCGCCATTTCGGCCGCCGGCAGTTCATAAGTTAGCGATCCTAACATACTCATGCGAACCCAGGGGACGGGCAGTCCAAGCGCATTGCTTAGAGTGATGACACCGAGCAAAATGGCTGTTGCCGGCGCAACCGTAAACAAGGCACTGGAAACAGCAATACGCCGCAGGGTTACCCGGTCAATGCCTAGCTTGTTTGCCTGCCGCCAAGCCTTGACGAGAAAAAACACCGATTGCGACAAAACAAAGGCAATAATGATTGCCGCGATTGTATACAAAAATGGGCTGTTTACATCAAACTCTGTCATGGTTCCTTTCTCTATCGTATGTCATAGCCGTCTTGGGAAAGCTTGAACATATAATCCGTAACGTACACTTTTTTTGTGCCGGTGTGTGGCGGCGGGTACGGGATTTCGCGCATTACAACCAGCTTTTTTACAGCCCGCACCAATGCGTTGTATTGCTTCAAAAACTCCTCGCTTTGTTTTATCAGCACGCCACCAGCATCATAGTAATCCGATCTGATATACAGGCGGCTTGTTCTTATCGCTTTATCCTCCTGCAAAATCTCGCTACAGCCTGCCTCGATTAATGGCGCAAACATACTGCCAAGGTTCAGTTTTTGCTCTTTTATTTGCTCCCACGAAAGCGACTCACGAGTTATACAATGAATAAAGTTGCCAAGGTGGGGGTTGTAAAAATAGTGCTGTTCGTAAAGCGGAAAGCCGGGCATTTTGTCGTACCGGCGATAGTCGTACTTCCAATTCCCTTTTTCGCCGCCAACGCACTCTTGATACAAAACGACAAAGCCCATCGACAGGGCTTTGTCTACAATCTGTTTGTAGTTTTCTTCTTCCATGCAAAAGTTGATTTGCCGCCCCACGTTGTCTCCTTGAAGTCCGCTACTTCAACGAAGCCAGACTCGTGCTCCAATGGCAAGCGGGAAAAATGGGCTTGCAACATCTAGGTTTGGCAAAAAGCGCAGTCCAAACGAGGGAGCCATGTGGGTAAAAATCTCGAAAATATTGTTTGCTAGCAAAAGGTTAAAACCAATCGGCACGCGCAGGCCTAAATCCATCCCAAGGTCATCCCCGAATACAAGGTTGGTATAAAGCCCCGCCCCCAGAGTAAAGTTAAAGCTTCCCCCCAGAACATTCGTAGAAAGCGGCAGGATTATGGGCACTACATCAAAAGTGAGGCCGACAACGCTGGTGTCCGCAAAAAACCAGTTAAAAGCAAAGTGCGTTACTCTTGAAGGGCTTACAAGAAAGGCCATGCCGGGAGCACGCAGGTATCCCGCGCTATAGTTCCACTGCACCCCAAGTCCTAAGCTGTGCGCCTGTACTGCCATAACTGTACTTAAAATCGCCGCTATTATAAAAATTTTTGTCTTCACAAATTTACCCTTGATGTATGTATAGTGGCTTTCCTAGTTTGGGAGCCACTCAAGATTTTTTAAGGTTCTATTATCTTATCGCCAATTTGCTATATGATCAATACCCTAGAATCGCTCTATAACCTGCCAAGCCGTCTCCCAGCAAATGCGTTCTTGCTCTAGGCGGATGTTTTGCCCCAATATGTTGGCTTTTATCGAATTGTAAAAACTTTTTCCCGTCGGTTAAAAGCGGCAGTTCGCTTGAGGGATGCGGTTTTTCTTCTTTTACCCAAAGATGCCGGTGGTTAAGGAGGGTCGCTTCGTCCATAAGAGCCGACTGCAAATTCGGTAGTTAAAAACCTGTGATAATGTCACCATAGGCGACCAGTAGAAATGACACATGGTAAGATGCTACTGGAGGAAAAATGGCCAGGAGATTAGCTATGGGACAGAAAGAACTGATAAGAGGCAAGACGCTGGAGATGGTGAAGCAGGGAAAGACGACGCTTAAAGCCGCAGCGCAAACGCTTGGAGTAAGCTACCGCCAGGGCATAAGGCTGTACGCCGCGTACCGGCAGGAAGGCGACGCCGGGCTGATACACGGGAATTGCGGGAGGCCGTCAAACAACAGCACCGACGAGGCCGTACTTGAAGCGGCGCTGGAAGCCTTCCGCGAACGGTACAGCGACTTCGGCCCGACCTTCGCGGCGGAAAAGCTTTTGGAAGAGAAAGGGCTGAAAATCAGCGTCAGAGTGCTGAGGCGGCTGCTAATAGAGGCCGGGGAGTGGAAGGGCCGCCGCCGCGCGCGCGAGCATCGCAGCCGGCGCGAGCGCAAGGAGCGAGCCGGCGAGCTCGTGCAGTTCGACGGCAGCCAGCGGACTAAAGTCCGACACGACTGGTTCGAAGGCCGCGCCCCCCGCTGCTGCCTTATGACCATGATAGACGATGCTGGGAACACCCGCCTCTCGCGTTTTTTCGAGGCCGAGACC
>WRKI01000251.1 GCA_009778155.1 Spirochaetota bacterium | reverse complement strand
GCCCCCGCCCCTGCCACAAAATCTCCGGCGGAGGCAGCGGCGAGCGCGGCTTCGACGGAGAAACCCCGCGCCCGCCGCTTAGAGAGGGAACGCTGATAACCGAGCCGGCATTGACACGAAAGCCGCCCTCTTGCGGCCGGCCGTCCACCGACACAAGCCCCTTGCGTAAAAATCTGTGCAGCAAAGCCAGCGGACAGTCGGGCAAAGCCTTGCGCAATACCCGGTCTAACCTGCGCCCGCTGTCATCTTCCCCAGTTGTAAGTTTCATGCAATATCATCATAATAGTATTTCCGGGGGCTTTCAATCCCAGCGGCATCGATTCCGAAAAAAGGAGACAGAAGGAGGCAGCATGAACCTAAAAACAAAAATCCTTACCCAGACGCTGGCCGCCTCGCTGGCTTTGGCTCTCATCTTGGTTGCCATTTTTCTCTTCTCTCTTGTGGAAATCAGGAACTCCGCCCTTAACATCTCCGCCGAGCTTGGAGACAACTTTGCCGACCTCAGCGTAGACGCGATGGAAGGCCAGTTCGTCTACAACATCGCGCAAACCGCCCGGGACATGGCCTTCACTCTGGATGAAAAGCTGGCAAGAATCGAATATCTTACAGAGGTCAAAGCCTACACCGCCGGCGCCATCTATACTTCCATAATGCAGTATCACCTTGCTACTGGTGGCGGCGCGGCGGAAGCAATCGACGAGAGCGGTTTAAGGCATATTGCCGAAATTCTAAGCCAGAGCGCGGCGACCGATTTGGGGGTTTCCGGCAGCATAATCGCAGGCGAGAGCGGATCGGTCTTCCAAATCGAGCAGGGGGAAGAGGGGGCCGCAGGCTTCCCGGCCGTCTACTTTGACCCAAGGGAAAGCGACTGGTACAAGGTTAAGCGGAGCGTTTTTTGGAGCCCCGTTTATTTTGACGAACACAGCGGCGCCCCCTTTCTTTCGGGGCTTGCGCCTTTTTTTGAAAGATCGACCGGGGAAGATGTCTTTAAGGGGCTTGTCCGCAGCACGCTTTCTATCGATGACTTTTCGGAAATTTTCGACATTGACTGGGAGGGCGACGAAGGCTACATTTTTTTGCTGGACGCGGACGGGGTAAACTTTTTCTCGCGTGGCAGGGCGTTTTTTTTCCCAGGGGGCTGCCGGCTGCTTGACGGGAAAAACTTTCTGCAAAGCGCGGACTTTTACTTGCGCGGCCTGGGCGCAAGCATGGTCGAGGGAGGGTTCGGCATTGTCGAAATGTTTATAGGCGGCTCCCCGGCTGTCGCCGCTTACAGCCCCATCCCCACGCTGGGCTGGAGCTTGGGCATCGTCATTCCCGTTTTGGACTTTACCGCGCCGGTTACGCTTATCGAGCAGAGAATAAAGGGGCTTACCGCGCAGGCGGCGGAAAATATCGACAGGCGGATTTTTCTTTTGGCCTGGATCGCACTGCCGGTGCTCTTGATCAGCCTTTTGGCCATCGCGCTTTTTTTCATCAGATTCACATCGACCATTGCAGACCCCATCCACGCGCTGAATGCCGGCGTGCGCGATGTCCGGTCGGGGAACTTTGACCGCGTGGTGTCGGTGGAAACGGGGGACGAACTGGAAGATTTGGCTTCATCTTTCAACATTATGACCGACCGTCTGCGCGAGCAGGTTTCCAAAATCTCGATAGACACGATAGAAAAAGAGCGGATTAGCGGCGAGCTTGATGTTGCCGCCCGGATACAGACCAGTATGCTCCCGCGCAAGTTTACGCCCTTTGCCGGAAAGAAAAACGACTTTGACCTTTTTGCTGCGGTCTACCCGGCCAAAGAGGTCGGCGGCGATTTTTACGATTTCTTCTATATAGATGAGGATCATTTTGCGATGCTTATCGCCGATGTTTCCGGGCAGGGGGTTCCCGCCGCGATTTTTATGGCCATTGCCAAGACGCTGATCAAAAACAACTTGAAAAACGCCGCCGAGCCGAATATTTCCATGCAAAACATCAACCAGCAGCTTTGCAAAATTAACTCCGAAACCATGTTCGTAACGGTCTGGCTGGGGGTTCTGGAGCTTTCCACAGGCAGGTTGAAGTTTATTAACGCCGGGCACAATCCCCCGCTTATAAAAAGGGGAAGCAGTTGTTTCGAGCTTTTGCAGACCCCGCCGGACACGGTTTTGGCCGCGCTGGACGGCACGGCCTACCAGTGCCGGGAGGTTACCCTGCAAGACGGGGATGCGATTTTCCTTTACACCGACGGAATCACCGAGGCGATTGACAGCCAGGGGAATTTTTTCGGCATTAACCGGCTGCTTGCCTTTATGAACGCCAATGCGAATCTGCCGCCCAAGGAGCTTTTGCCCGCCGTTCGCGCCGGCATAGAACATTTTTCTTGCGGGGCGGCACAGTTTGACGACATTACGATGCTTGCCCTGCGTTACGACCGGGAAAAGGCTGTGCGGACATTGCGCCTTACAGCGCGCCCCGGCGATTTGGCCGCTCTGATTCACTTCATCGGGCAGGACTTGGAGAGCATTCTTTGCCCGGAAAAAATCCGCCGGCAGATTGAGCTTGCGGCGGAGGAGATTTTTATCAACATTGGAAGATACGCCTACCAGGATTTTTACGGGGAGGTGCAAGTCGGCTGTTGTGTTCAGCGGGATGAAGGCAAGGTTTCGGTTTCGATAACATTTGCCGACTGGGGCGAGCCGTTCAACCCGCTGGAAGTGGAAGGGCCGGATTTGAACAACCAGCTTGAAGAACGCAAGATTGGCGGGCTTGGAATTTTGATGGTAAAGCATATAATGGATATTATAGACTACGAGTATGACGACGGGGTGAACCATCTGATTATGAAAAAGTCGTGGAAAGCGTAAAAGAGGCAGGTATGACGATAGAATTCAGGCAGATTAGTGAAACAAGCATAGAACTCTCGCTGGTCGGGCGTTTGGATGCGATAACTTCCCCCATGCTCGAAAAAAAGCTGAAAAAATGGGTGGCGGATGCAACGGACATTACCCTTGACTTTTTGAACCTAAACTATATTTCCAGCATGGGGCTTAGGGTGCTGCTTCACGCGCAGAAAAAAATGAAGGAGCAAAACCGCAAGCTTGTGATAAAAAACATGGGCGACGGCGTGCGCGAAATTTTCGAAATAACGGGTTTCATAAACATCATGACCATAGAGTGAAGGGCGCACACGGAGCTTTGCCTTGCGACCGGCGGGGGCGTGTTGACCGGGCTTCCCTAGCTGGTCGGCACCGCCTGGGGCGGCCGGCAGGGGCTTTCTCGCCGGGGCCGCGCTGGGCGGCGCGATCCTGCGCTTGAACAATAAGCGACTTTCGGTTAGAATATTACCGTACAATAAACCCAAAACAAAAAGGATGAATTATGTCAAAAATTCGCTTTGCTTTTGCGCTTGCACTTGCAACGATCTGCATTTTGCCGCTGTTGGCCGCTTGCGAAAGGGATCAGCCGGGGGCGGAAACCGCCGCTTTGCCGCCGCCGCAGGCCAATGCCGTGCAGGCGGCCGCCGCGCAGTGGGCCGCCGAGCAGGGGGCAGCCGAGCAGCCATACACAGCAGCCGAGGAAGCGGCCGTCCGGCTAACATGGCAGGAGGCCTACGCCGTGTTCTTGCGCGAGCTTATGCAAGTTACAGACTTAACATGGCGGCAGGCCTACGCCGCGATTCTGCGCGAGCTTGCCACTGTTATAAATGTTATAGACCATTGGGGACCGGGGTGGACTGCCTACGGCAGTTTTTTCCTATATGACATAGACGGCACTGGCACTCCAAATCTGATCGTTTTTAGCGCGGTAAGCGATTCTGTTACTCCCCACAGCGCTTACGCTTGGGATTCTGGTGCTCTTAGCCCGATCGAGTTGGGGGATATGCCGGAGTTATTGGGGAGCTTTTTGGTGCCGCCCGGGGACACAGGCATTGTCGCGGTCATGTCGTTTCCAGGCGACGAGATGGCGCGCTTTCATTGGATGGAGCTTGAAGACGGCATATTCCGCCAGCGCGTATCTGGAATGACCATGCATCGGCCGGAGGATAATGACGACTGGCACGGTCCGTGGCGGGACTTTTACTTTATTGACGGGCAGGAAGTCAGCGTGGATGAATTTCGTAGCGTTTTCCCCCCCGGCCTCTGGGACGGCTTCCAACGGATGTGGCGAATTACAGAAGAAAATATCCAAAACGTGGTTTTAGGCGGTTAGGGGGGCCAAGCGAGGAATTTCCCACCATGAAGCACACGGAGCTTTGCTTTGCGAGCGGCTGCCCTCAACCCCGGTGATAACGCCCCAACCGTTACCGGCAGCGCAGGCCGCAGCGGGATCGAAATAGGTCTTTTGGGCAAATTTCCTGTGGAGCTTTCCCCCGCGCCGCGCTGCCAGGGGCGTTTTTTTGAAAGCCGGGGGCGGACTATAGACAAAACTACGCGCATGATGTATATTTAAGTAATGGAAGGGGATTTCCGGCGGTGTTTTGCGCCGAAAACTAAGAAAAGGTGTTGTTATGGATTTTTATAAGGAAGAATCGAATGTTATTCCGGTTGACGGTAAAAACTTCGTAGGCATTGGCAAGATAGCCTTTTTTTCAAATGCAGAATGGAATATTCCCCACCTTCATTTTATGGTGGACAAAACCGCTTCCGGCAATTTTGAGGCTACCCTTCTCGAATTTGGCCTTGTTTCTTGGTCTGAGGCTTTGGACGGCTCGATAAAAAGTTTGGTAAAGCAGGCTTATTCGTATATTCTTTCCGCAATGGAAAAAACCGGGTTTGACCATTTTATAAATGAGGTGGATAATCACGCGATGGACGGCTATTGGAGGCAGTACCGGAAAATCGACTTTTCTTTAGCCCGCAACGGTTCTAATTTAAGTCATGACATGGATGCCCAGTTTGTACGCGCCCTAAAATTGATGATTTCGGAAGAAACAGCAAATTTAATTACAAAAATGGCAACGGAAAACCTTGACGCGCTTAAAGCCGAGTACGAAAATATTCCAGCGTTATCCGATTTCTTCTACACTGAAATCAAGGCCGTTGCATGACCCCAGACTTATTGGATGCCGAATGTGTAATCCGACATCTTGCCGGGTTTAGTACCAGGACTTTTCCGTAACGACAAAGTCCAAGGGCGCGTCCCAGGGGTCTGTCCACAGGCCTTCGATGTGTTGGGCTTCAAAGGCTACGGCAATCTTGACGGCTTTTTCGCATTGAGGCAGGTAGCGGTCGTAGTAGCCGGCCCCCATGCCGATACGCATTTTGCGTTTTCCGTCAAAGGCCACGCAGGGCACTATCACAAGCTCGATTTCGCTTGGGGGGATTATTTGCGACCTATTTTCCACCGGGAACTTGATTCCGAACTTGCCCACCTCAAAATCTTCCGGGCTGTTTGGCAGGGCGGCGAGCATTCTGCCGTCTTCATGGCAAACGGGGTAAGCGAGCCGCTTGCCGTTTGAAGCCGCCCACTCGTTGAAAAACGCGGTGTCAACCTCGCCCGGAAAAGACTGGTAGGAAAAAATCAGACCCGCCGATGCGTAGCCGGACGCTATCAGTTTTTCCGCGATTATACGGCTGAACCGTGCGGCTTCGGTTTTATCAAGGCCTTCCCTGCCTTGCTTTCCCGCCTTTCTCTGCATTTTTTTTACGTCATAGCCCTGCGACATTTTTGCCTCCTGCCGGCGCTTCCTCTCACTGTTCCAACTCAACCCTTGACAGCCTTGTTGCAAAGCGGTACACTGTCATTATGAGTGATACGCCTAGGCAAGTATACATTGAGCCGACGACGCATTGCAACCTGCGCTGCGAGATGTGTTCGCACAAACACAAAAAAGACGAGGCGGCGCACATGGATACGGCCGTGTTCGACAAGCTGATCGCGGAGCTGCCCGGCTCGGTTGCACGAATATTTTTCGCTGGCATTGGCGAGCCGCTTGCCCACCCGGACATTATCCGCATGGTAAGGCAGGCCAAGGGCGCAGGCCGCCGGGTGGAGCTTATCTCCAACGGTATGCTGCTTTCCCGCGATGTCGCCGCCGAGCTTGTCGCGGCCGGTCTTGACACGCTTTGGATTTCGCTGGACTCGACCGAAGTCGAAAGTTTCGAGGCGATTCGCGCGGGCGCGGATTTCTCGACTATTATGGAAAATATTCGCGGCTTTAACCGGCTGCGTTTTTATCCCTACAACTATACGCCGCGTTACGCCCGCCCCAAGGTGGAGCTTGGGGTGTCCTTTGTGCTTATGAAGAGCAATTTGGAGCAGTTTTCCAAGCTATTGAAGATGGCCGGCCGGCTGGGTATTTCGCGCATTAAGGCCTCGCATCTTATTCCTTACGATGTGTCGCAGGTTTCCCAGGCTGTCTATTCGGACATTCTTGACAGGGATATGTACAGCCGGCCGGGCATGGTAACGGCCGATGTTGACATTCCGCACTTGGATGTTGCAGACATGAAAAACATTCTGCCGTTTATGGCCGACCCGGGGCTTTCGTTTTCGATTATGAACACGCCGCTGCACATTAAGCAGGGGCAGTGTCGGTTTATAACCGAGGATATTGCTTTTGTGCGTCAAGATGGCGCGGTTTGTCCTTGTATGTCGCTGTTGCACGAAAGCACTGTGTACCAAGGGGGGAACCGCCGGATTGTTGGACGCAAGATTCGGCCTTGCAGTTACGGCTCTATAACGGAGCAAACGCTGTCGCAGATTTGGCAGGGGGCGGACTACGCGGCTTTCCGGGAACGCGCGGCAAACGCCAGTTTTTCCCCCTGCGCCCGCTGTTCGCCCGATATGTGCAACTATATTGAAGGCAACGAGGCGGACTGCTACAACAATCCCTTCCCCACCTGCGGAGCCTGTCTTTGGGCGCAGGGTCTTGTGCAGTGTCCGTAGGGGAGGGGAGGGGGGGATTTACCCCAATAAAACTCACGCAAAGGCACGGAGTTTTGTTTTGGAAACATGGTTGCCCGGCAAAGCTTTCTCGCGTGCTGGGAACTGAATTTCCCGTTTGGCAGCCGGCTTCCGTGCGACAATGGGACAACTTGAAGGGAGTGGCCATGAATATAGTGATAACGAACAATCCGATGGTGCGCGACAAGGCGAATATGCCGGCGGGCTTGTACAAGATTGAGTTTTTCGACACCGATTACTTGGGCGTGCTAAAGACGGCGCGGGACAAAGTTCACCTAGGACACGCTCTTTTGACGCACCCGCTTTCCGGCAGCGTAAAGCCAGGGGAAACGCCCTACAAGACCGTAATCGTAAGCGGCGACACAGGCCAGCTCGACGAAAAAGCGCTCTCTATTATAGAAGAAAGCATACAAACCTGCCTAAAGCTGGCTACCGGCGGCGGCGCGGGTAAGGCCGTCCGGGAGGATTTGCTGGCCGACTTCCAGCTTGTGGACTACAGCCTTGTTTTTTAGCCCGGCGGCCGCCTGCACCGGGAGCTAATCGTGGAGCGGCTGCAGGAGATTTTCTGTTTGCCGCCAGTCCGGGAAAACCTCTCGAAATTCGCTTTGGGAAACCTCTGTGCTGTTCAAAACGTATCTCCAACCGCCATAAGGCGTTGTATGGTACAAGCCTCTTTGCGATACAACCAACCTGTCGCCTTTAAGCACCGAGCGGACATAAAAAACAGTATCTCCTCCCCAAAAAATGTCAATGATTCCCGGTTCGTTATCTAGCGGTTTTAAAATACGTTGAATCTCTGAAAGATGCTGGCCTCCAATATCAATGTTTATCAGTTCTCCATCCCTAAAAGTATGCATAACTACAGGGTTTAGAGCCAAACTTTCCCCCACAAAAACACGGTGAAAAACAATCAATTCTGGCGTGCCATCTCCGTCAACATCGTGCATAACAAAGTATCCGGGCATTAAAAAATGCCCGCTTTCAAACAGAGTTCTGTAATGCTGGAGTACCGCCTCGTATACCGGTTGCCACGGCTTTGGGTTGCTTTCTTGCCTTGCCGCTTCGTTTCCAGCGCAGGCTGCCAATACGAACACCGGTATCAAAATATATCGTAATCGTGCTGTTTTCAAATTTGTCCCCCCCTTATGTTTGGAACTTTTATTACGGAAACCTCTAAGGAAACACTGATTAACTCGAAGCTAATCAGTGTTTCCCGCGGACTTTAGTCCGATGTATTTGCTCATTTCATTGCACAAAATACGGGTAAGAATCAATGATTCGGATTTTAATCCGCATCATTGATGGGATTTAATCATTGCTTTCGTAACAACTTTGAAGTTTAGAGGTTTCTTGCAAATGGACGCTAAACAGGCAAATAGTGTTTAGGGTTAAGCTTCTGAAAAGGAAGCCCATTATTTGCCAATCCGCTACATGAACCTATGAGTGAAACGCTTTTGAGTATACCTGCGTCTTGTTCCGCTCTGTATCCGTCTCTGTTTTTTACAAAAATGACTTCAAAGTGCAAATGTCCCCCTTCTGAAGTTAGCCTCATACTACCATCTCTTCTTAAACCAATACCTGTTTGCCCCACAGTGCCCAATAAATTACCTTGGGCAACACGGCTTCCTACCTTTAGCTCGGTCGAAATGGAATGCATATGAACGTATCTGGTAAAATACCCGTTGCCATGCGCCAAAACAATATAATTGCCGGGGCCGACAGAAGTATTATTGTCATTTGAACCAACTGTGTAGCTTAATTGCGAAACTACCCCGTCAGCTACAGCCGCTATAGGCTGGCCTACTGCCCAGCCTCTGTAAAATTCAATGCCGTTAAATATATAGAAGTCGCTAAGTGCAGTCCAGCCAGGATAATTTTGACTTGGCTGGTTCTGTATGTCAACGGCGCAGTGTCCTTCATGAAACCCTTGGGATATTGCCGGCCTGCCAGCCCTTACAGGCCAGATAAAATCCTGAAGTCCTTCGCGAATTTCTTCACCTGCTTCAGCTTCCCACTGTCTTTGCGCTTTTGCCTTTGGTTCTGTCCCCGGCTTTTTGACGGTTACCACAGGCTGCTCGCGCGTATCGTAAAAATCCTTGTTATAAAGCGCATCTTGTTCGGGGTACCCCATTCTCTTCTTGACCAATTTATACGTCAAAACCCCAGCCCCAACGCCTGCCAGTCCGCCAGCCAACAGCCTAAGCGCTTTAGACCGCTGCGTAGCTTCAGGCTGTTTCTGCGCACCTTCAAAACCAGCCCCCAGTCTGTACATCTTTTTTGGAAGAGTCAAAAATCGCATTGAGCAATTTATACCCCCCGACCCCAGCTCCAACGCTTGCTAATCCGCCCGCCAACGGTGGAAGAGCTTTCCCCCACCTAGTTTCTTTCAAATTCATTATTCTTCCTCCGTTCAAATATGCGCTGGAAGCTCTCTTGAAGACCGCTTCCAGCAGGGTAAAACTTACCACTTTATGCTATTATAACACTTTCTGCAAAAATGTCAAGAGGTTTGTGAGGTTTTTTCGACTTTTTTAGCCCGGCGGTGGTTGCGCCTATAGAGCTTCTCCCCTGTGCCGCCCCTTTGTGCCTTAGTGCCTTTGCGCCTTTGTGTGAGATACTTCCGAGGTTCATGCGTTTGTCGTGGGCGCTTTTGGGCAGTAAAATATCCGGCGGAACCGTAATTTTTTGCAAAAAATCTGTAGACAGCGGCTGATTGCTGTGTTAAAATGAAATTACTGTATGTGGAGCGCGTTTAAGCTCACAGATTTTTAGACCGGGCGGCAGCTTGCCGCAAGGAGCAAGGGAATAATTTTTTGGAGGTTTCTATAAAATGTACGATATTGCGGTTATAGGGGCAGGACCTGCCGGGCTTGCGGCCGGGCTTTATGCGGCGCGGGCAAAACTTAACGTGGCCATCTTTGAAAAACTTGGCGAAGGCGGGCAGCTTGCCATAACTGCCGACATAGAAAACTATCCGGGGGCGCAGGAAGGCGTAACCGGCGCGGAACTGGCGCATCGAATGAAAGAGCAAGCCTTGCATTTTGGCGCGAAAATCGTCAAAGACACGATAAACGCAGTCGAGCTTGCCGGCAAGGTAAAAAAAATCACCGGCGCCAAAGAGCGTTACGAGGCAAAAACCGTCATCATCGCAAACGGCGGCAAGGCGCGGCCAATCGGCTGCCCGGGCGAGGCGGAGCTTGCCGGCAAAGGCGTGTCCTACTGCGCCACCTGCGACGCGAACTTTTTTCAAGATTTGGAAGTCTTCGTGATCGGCGGCGGCGACTCGGCGCTGGACGAGGCGATGTACCTGACAAAGTTTGCAAGAAAAGTCTATATCGTGCACAGGCGGGACGAATTCCGCGCGGCAAAATCGATACAAGAAAAAGCCTTGAAAAACCCGAAAATCGAGGTTGTCTGGGACAGCGTGGTGCAGGAAATCAAAGGGGACGGCGTGGTTGAATCCATCGTGCTTAAAAACGTCAAGACCGGCGAGATAAAAGAACACCCCGCCAGCGAGGATGACGGCACTTTCGGCATCTTCCCCTTTATCGGCTTTGATCCGGTGAGCGAGATTTACAAGGGGCAGGTTACAATGGACGGCTCCGGCTACATTGTCGCCGACGAAAACATGAAGACGAACCTTCCCGGCGTTTTTGCAGCAGGGGACATTCGGGTTAAGGCTTTGCGGCAGGTTGTAACGGCCGCCGCAGACGGGGCGATTGCCGCTGTTATGGCGGAAAAATATATCGAGCACGGCGAATGATTTGGAGACAGGGAAACGCCGGCCGGCATCAAGCGGGGCGGCGCTTCCCCGGATTCGGTTCGCCATAAATTAATTCAGGAGGCGGGTTAATGCTACTAGTGGACAAGGATACTTTTCAGGCGGAGGTTTTGGAGGCGCCAGGGCTGGTGCTGGTTGACTATTTCGGGGACGGCTGTGTGCCATGCCAGGCGCTTTTGCCGGATGTGGAAGCGCTTGCGGAGCAGTACGGCGGCGAGTTGAAGTTTGTCAAACTGAATACTTCCGGCGCAAGAAGGCTTGCGATCACCCAAAAAGTTTTGGGACTGCCGACAATCACTTTGTACAAAGGCGGCGAAAAGCTGGAAGAGTTGACAAAGGACGATGCCGTCAAGGAAAAAATCGAAGCGATGATTAAAAAGGCGCTTGGGAAATAACAAAGGAGGCATTTCATGAAGTTAGAGCTTGGCAAAATCAATATAAAAAGCGTCAAACTTGGCGATAAAACCGAGGTTTCCGGCGGTGTTTTGACGGTTAGCGAAGACAGCGTCAAAAAGCTGGTGCTGGAAGACGAGCAGATTAAATCGGTAAGCGTGCAGATTGCCCTGCCGGGCGAAAAAACGCGGATAACGCCTGTAAAAGATGTTGTCGAACCCAGAGTGAAGGTTTCGGGTGGGGGGGGGGGATTCCCCGGTATGCGCAGCAAGGTTGAAA
>WRKI01000250.1 GCA_009778155.1 Spirochaetota bacterium | reverse complement strand
GGGGGGGGGGGTATAAACCATGTCTACATAACGACTTAGCGCAAGCCGCTTAGAGTTTGCCGATTGTCGCTTAGAATCCGCCGCCAGTCGTGGTGCAGGCATTTTTTCCCCCTTTGTCCAAAATTTACCGCTGGCAAAGTAGCCAGAAACAGCATATATTTACACTATATACTGTTTCCAGAACTTTGTCAAGCACTTTTTGGCTTTTTGCAATTTTTTTTGCAAAATTTTCCCCTAAAAAGTGTGCCCAATGCGGTACAGGGCAAACTCCCGGTGGCCAAGAACCTCGGCCTTTGTCAGGCGGCCGTTGCAGACGGCGGCAACCAAGTCGAACAACTCGCCGCCTTTTTCCGCGATGCTTTTTTCGCCGGAAATAACCGGGCCGGCGTTAAAATCAATATTGTCCATCATTTTATGGAACGTCGCATCGTTCCCCGTCAGCTTAATGACAGGGGCAATGGGGTGGCCAGTCGGCGTGCCCAGCCCCGTGGAAAAGACCACCAGTTGGCAGCCCCCGGCAAGCATCCCCGTTACAGAGCAAATATCCTCGCCGGGCGTGTCCATAAAGTACAGCCCCCTGGGGCTTTTCGGGACTTGCCCAGCAAAGTCCACAACACCTACAAGCGGCTTGTCGCCAGCCTTGTAAATACAGCCCAGCGATTTTTCTTCTATAGTAGTGATGCCCCCGGCGATGTTCCCAGGGGTCGGCTGAGTGCCGCGAAGATCGTGCCCCATAGCAAAAGCCCTGTTTTCCATCGTTTTGACCATCGCCAAAAAGCGGTCGGCAATCTCCTTGCTTGCGGCGCGGCGTGCCAAAATATGCTCCGCGCCAATCATCTCGGTAGTCTCGCTAAGAACGCTCGAGCCGCCCTTCGAGATAAGAATGTTTGAACACTCCCCGACAACCGGGTTCGCCGCAAGCCCCGATGTAGGGTCGGAGCCGCCGCACTCCAGCCCCAGAATAATTTCGCTAATGGGGAAGGCCGCTTTTTGCAGAAGCGACAGTTCTTGCGCCATCATGCCGGCAATGCGAATGCCCTCCTGCGCCGCCCTAAGCGTTCCGCCGTGTTCCTGTATCACAAGGTGTTGCACGGGCTTTCCCGCACTGGCGATTTTTTCCGCAAGCTCGCCGGCGCGAATGCCTTCGCAGCCAAGAGCGATTATCAGAACCGCGCCGACATTGGGGTTTCTCCCAAGCCCGGCAAGCGTGTCTATGGAAAGCTGCAAGTCCTCGCCAATCTGACAGCAGCCGTGTTGATGCGTTATCGCGACTGCCCCGTGGACATTGTTCGCAATGTTTTTCGCCGTTTCGCAGGCGCAGGCAGAAGCCGCCATTATGACCAAATGGTTGCGAATGCCGAAAGAGCCGTCCCTTCGCGGGTATCCAAAAATCTCCAAAACTGTACCTTCCTTTTAATGCTGTTTGTCGCCGCGCCCGCGCGCACTTTCAATATTGTGCACATGGACGTGTTCCCCGGGGTGAATGTCGCAAGAGGCCACTCCGATAACCTCGCCGTATTTGTAAACCTCGCCTTTTGCCGGTATGAATGCCCTTGCCATTTTATGGTAGACAGGGATGTCATTTGCTGCGGTAAGCTCGCCGGCGGCAGAATCGCCTTTTTTTAGCGCCTTCATGCAAGTAAAAACATTGTCTTTTTCTGAAAGCAACAACAGGGTTTTCATTTGTCCTCCTTATTATCGCGGGAATCCCATACTGCCGCCTTGAAGCCTTCCGGCGGGGGCAGCAGCTTTCCCAAATCGTTATTTATCGTGAATACGAAAAGCCCCGCCGCGTGTATATCTTGGCAAAGGTCATTGTCGTAGCTGACGGCTGCAAATCCGGATATAATCTTCTTGCCCTTGACCTCCGCCGGGGGATACCGGCGTATTAGCTCCAACTGATCCAGATGCTTTTTCAAATCCTTTTCCATCGCGAAGGACTTCACTTCTATAACCATGACCCACTCGCTATTGCTCAAAAGAATGTCGATGTCGCCCAAATCCTTGTCATCGTTGTCGTAAATCTTCACCCGCCTGTACGAGCGCTTAAACCCGTAGGGATAGTCTTTCAGAAGCTCCCACATACGGGCGTTGAAGAAGGATTCCACAAGATAGCCTATCGAGTTTCTTAACCCGCCAATATCCTCGGTGAGCTTTTCTATTTTTTTGTCGGTTCTCTCCATCCGCCGGTCGGTCTCCTTCATCCTACGGTCGGTCTCTTTCATCCTACGGTCGGTCTCCTTTTGCTGACGGGCATTTTCCTCCATCAGCCGTTCGGTTTCCTCCATCCTGCGGTCGGTCTCTTCCATCTGCCGGGCAGTTTCCCTTTGCTGACGGGCATTTTCCTCCATCAGCCGTTCGGTTTCCTTCATCCGCCGGTCGGTCTCTTCCATCTGCCGGGCAGTTTCCTTTTGCTGACGGGCATTTTCCTCCATCTTGCGGCTGGTTTCCTCCATCCTACGGTCAGTTTCCTCCATCCTACGGTCGGTTTCCTTTTGCATTTCCCTGACTTCCGCCAAGCTTTCTCGGAATTCCGTCATGCCTTCCCTGACTTCTGTCAAGCTTTCTCTGAATTCTGTCATGCCTACTCGGAATTCCGTCATGCCTTCTCTGATTTCCGTCAAGCTTTCCCTGAATTCCGTCATGCCTTCTTTGAATTCTGCCATGCCGCGGGTGTTTTCCCGGAGTATTGCCCAAATTTCCTGCGATGTTGCAGGGTTTGCATCCTGCATTACGATGTTGTCCATCTTTTTCCCCTTAGAGAAACTCTGATTTTTGACCGCCGCCAGCATTTCCGCCGGAAACAAGTCATGCTATTCTCTATCTATTATATGGCACGTAGATGATTGTTGCATTAGTCTTGACGGCGAATTCGGCGTTTTTTTTAATTTTTTTTGCTTGGCGGCGAAAATATCGCCGTATTTTGCAAAAAGCCGCAAATTTTCGGCGGCCTTTACTAGAACAAACCTCTGAAATCGGGTAACATACCTAAGAGATTTTAATGAAAAGACCTTTTAAAAAACCGATTACGAAAGCATCACCTGATATAAAGGTTGAAGAGCCGAAGATTTCCAAGTTTGTGATTTTTTTGACAAAGCTGTTTGGCAGGCTTTACCTGTTTTTCTTTTTGGGGATAGCCAGGATTCAGTTGAACAATGAAAAAATCCTTTTTGACGTTTTCCAGCGGGC
This sequence comes from Spirochaetota bacterium, assembly GCA_009778155.1. Classification (GTDB taxonomy): domain Bacteria; phylum Spirochaetota; class Spirochaetia; order Treponematales; family Breznakiellaceae; genus WQXQ01. Next base: position 8,151 of record WRKI01000250.1, on the reverse strand, counting down.
GCTTGCCGGGAAAAGCCGCTGTATCATCGGGTTTCGACACCCTAACGGGGGGGAGCCGCAAATTCTAATCTGGTTCTTCCTGTTCAAGCTGAGGGCTTGGGCGGCCAGAAAGGGGGTAAAGTTTGCCCGCCAGCCGCACACGCTGGGGCTTTACGGCTACGAGGTTATCCGCTGGGGGGGCTGGGTGGCAAAGCTGATCATGCCCAACCTGGGGGCACTGCCTGTTTACCACTCGCGTGTGGACAGGCAGGGCATGGACAGGATTAACAAGGCTCTTGTGAACGGGCCGTATCCGTTAATTTTGGCGCCGGAGGGGCACGTCTCCTATGTTACGGACAGCGCCCCGCGTCTTGAGCCGGGCACGATACGCATCGGCTTTAGGGCGGCGAAACAGCTTCGCGACATGGGTAGCGATTGCCCGGTGGAAATCCTGCCGCTTTCTATCCATTATCGTTACGGGCCTTGGGGCAGGATGGGCTTGAAGCTGCTTTTGAAAAAAATTGAAAAGGTCTGCGGGCTTGCCGGCGGGGACAGGGCGGCTCTGCCTTTTTCCCGGCGTGTGGACGATTGCAGGCGGCACGTTCTTAAAGTGAACGAGCTGCGTTTTAAGCTGGAAAGTGACGAATCGCTTTCTTTCGAGGAGCGGCTGGAGCGTGTTGTTTGGGCGGCTTTGGAGACGGCCGAAAGGATGCTGGGGTTAAAAGCTGAGGGCGAGTTTTTCCCCCGTTTTTACAAGGTGCGCCAAATGTGCTGGGACAGGATTTTTCTGCCGGACATCGAAAGTTTCGCGCATTTGTCGCAGGTGGAGCAGGGGGTTCTGGATGTGCAGACGGGCGAGGGCTGGTACATTGCCCGGTACGAGGAGCTTATCGATATTTGTTGGCATTTTAGGGTTCCGCTTCCTGCCGACGATGTGCCTTTTCACGACCGGGTTGAGTACGCGCAAAATCTTTGGGATTTTGCCAGCCGCACTATGGGCGGCTCGTACTCAAACCGGGCGAGCATTTTCCCGAAAAAGGTGGTTGTAAACGCCGCCCCTGTTATCAATCTTAGCGAGCGGCTGCCGGCTTACAAGGAAAGCAAAAAAGAAGCTATCGCGGCGGCTATGGAAGATTTGGAAAAAACCTTTTTGCACTGCGTTGAAGAGGTTAAGACGAATATTCCGAAGTAGCTGTTCCAAAAGCCTCTAGGGAAACACTGATTAGCTTCGAGTTAATCCGCGTTTCCCTAGAAAAAGTAGCGATAACGATGGCCAAACCCAGTAGTGTCTCTGAATTTAACTCACACAAAGACACGTCGAACTTATGGTTTGCGGCACAAAGCACAGTTTAGAAAACCTGAGCTTCACTCCTCATGTTTTTGTAGTCATAATCATCGACAAAATCAATTTTTCCCTTCAGGTCTCTAAGGTTTTTTCTCTTTCTATTATTGACATACTCCCTTAAAGCCGCTTCAATCAGTTCCCTTTTGCTGGAAATATTTTGAGAATACATAAACGCTTCGTTTACCAATTCGTCGTTTAGTACAATACTTGCCCTCATTTTACGCGCTCCTTATAAACACAAGCCCTAAAAACCCAAACAGGGTCTTTAGGGCTTGTGCCGTTAAACCTTAACTTATGGAAACACCCTAAGCCGTGCGCTGTTCCACAGCGGCCGGCGGTTTGGAAACCTTCCTGCTTTTTGCGCGCTTCCATGCGTGCATAATCAGCGCGAAGGCAATAACAGCGTTAGCAACAAACACGCGGAAGTATTCGCCGATCAGCGCACTGCCCATAAGCTCCCGGCCGGCAATCGGAGCCAGAATAAAGAGCGAGTGGAACAGAATGACACCCAGCAAAGCGTGCTTAACAGTGGCGCGGCTGACAGAAGCGCCGCCAACCAGCAAAGCCGCAATCGCAAAAACACCAACCTGCGAGTGTGCGCCGTAAGTTTGCATAACACCGAAGTTTTGCATACTGATAATCTGCCCCCAAGCCGCAAGCAAAGTCGATAAAATCATCGCGATAATACGAGTGCGGTCAACATTAATCCCGGCAGTCGCCGCGACAGCGCGGTCATGCCCCACGGTGCGCATATTCTGCCCAAGCCGCGTCCCCATGAACCACTGAATAAAGAAACACAAACCCACAATAAGCAGGTAAGTAAACACCGGAACCCTAACGCGAGACAACCCGTTGCTAATATTCGGCCCCAAAGTAACCGCAAAAATAATACCCGCAAAAATAATATTCCCAAACTGACCCGTGGGAAGCCCCGGCAGCTTTTCAATCAGCTTGGCGTAGACGATTTTGTACACAGCCGCCAAACCCATGCCAACCGCCACAAGACGCACAGCCGTAAGACCCATCAAACGGTCTTGGTAAAGGAAATACAAAAACGGCTCAACAACGAAGCTAACCCCGTAAATAACAGCCAAAGGCACAAACACCACAAGAGGCTTTTTAAGACCCCCCGCCCCGGCAATTTTTAGCGGCTGTTTTTTTACCAGCTTGAACAAGACCAAACCCGCGACAAAGGCAAGCATAATCCAGAACGCAATCGTAACAATCGTAAGCATGGAAATATTGTCCAAAGCCTGACGCATATTGTTTTCGACATGAAGATCGATACTGTTGACCACCCCAACCCCCGTCGGGGTTACAAGCCGGGCGTTGGCAACAGTAATAACGCCGCCCATGATGAACAAGAAGAAAAACTGATAAAACCCGTCGGCAAACAAGGCGGTAACCATACCGCCGACCATTTCCGAGCCTTTCATCGCGTTGAACAACTTGCCAATCAACAGGCCGAAGATGACGGCTAACGGAACGGCCACAGTTGCGGCGGCCGCCACGCCGAAAACGCCCTGCCCGCCCCACAGCACAATAAGGAAGACCGCAATTTGCGCGGCCATAGCCCCGATAACAATGCCGAAGTTAAGCCCCAGCCCGGCAACAACCGGGATTAAAAGGCTAAGAACCAAAAAAGTGTTTCGGCCAAAGCGCGTAAACAACTCGCTAAAAAACATTACCGTAGACATACCGGAAGCAAAAAACGCGAACAACGTTACGGCAGAAAACAAAATCACAACCTTGTTTTCAAAAAGCACATCGCGAGTCTTGTCTAGAACAACTTGCCGGTTAAGAATTTGCTTTTCCATCAGCGTCCTCCTACTTTTACTTTAGTCAACGCGTACAGGATAATACCGTTGGTAATGATAAGCCTCAGCATTTCGGGAACGCCGGGAATGTCGGGAATAATCTCGTTGGCCAAAGGAAGAGCGATAGTCAGAATACCGTTGAACAAAAATGCCCCAAGAAGAACGTCAAAAACCCTAGCCCGCTTGACAGTAGCCCCGCCGATAAGAACCGCCGCGACGGAAGTGAAACCCATCATAAGCGGCGCGTTGTACATCTGCAAAAAGCCGAAACTTTGCGCATAGACAATTATGCCGATAGCCCCAAGCACAGTCGAAATAGTCGTGCCCAAAATGCGCATTTTTTCGACATTGATGCCGGCCGCCGTCGCGTAACTGGGATTCGCCCCCGCCGCGCTCATCATCATGCCAAGGCGGCTTCTTGTGAACAGCCATACAAAGAAACAGAACAAAAAAAACACCAAGAGCAGCCCCGTGTGCATGGTAAAAGAGCCGATTTGAACCAGAAACAAGTTGTCAAAAGCCCCGCCAAAATCGTCTTGCAGATTGATCATCTGGCGCAAGCCCTGGCCTGTCGCCGGCAGAATCATGATGCCGCTTGTTACGGGAATACGCGCCCACAAAATGTTGAAAATCGCGATAGCGGAAAACCCGACATACACGGACACAGCCATTTCGCTGCCCTTGACCCGGTTAAGCAGCATCCCGTAAAGAACGCCCATGCCGGTAGCGACAGAGCCGCCGATAACAATGGCCGTAAGAGCCTGCACAACCCGAAGCAAAGCCGGGTTTGTAATAAAATCGAAAAAACCAAGATGGTTCATTTCGATACTGAGCACCGCGCCAAGCAAGCCGCCGACAATGCCCACCGTTACGCCAAAGTTAGGGCCAATGCCGCTCTGAATGCTTGGAACCATTGCAAGAACCAAAATGCCAAACATACCCCAGCGGCGCAACACATTCCCGAAAAACGCCGGCAGGTTCATGCCGTACACGCCCGCCAGAATAAACAGCAGGATAAAGGTTGATAAAATGATTATTCGAGGAAGTCCAAAGTCCTCTATAATCTTTTTCGCGGCCGCTTTTACGGCCGATTGTTCGTTGCTGTCATTAGGTAAAGAACTCACTATAACACCTCCTCTTCATAAAAAACGCTAATTTGCAGATTTGCCGTCGGTAGTAACCGCGCTCATCGCAAGGCCAAATTCGGCATCCGGGGCATCCGGTTGCAAAATATTCACGATTTTTCCTTCTGCCACAATTGCAATACGGTCGCACAAACTGCGAAGCTCGGCCAGCTCGCTGCTAATCATGATAACAGTCAAGCCCTCTTCGTTTCGCAATTTTGTAAGATAATTCAAAATCAATTCTTTCGCCCCAATGTCAATCCCGCGAGTCGGCTCCGAAACAATCAACAGCCGGGGGTTCATCGTAAGCGCCGATGCCAGGCAGATTTTCTGCTGGTTACCGCCCGAAAGCGTGCCGGCCTTTTGCCGCCAGCTTCGACAGCGAATGTCCAAAAGCTTGATCATCTCCTCCGCATGGAGGTGCATTTTGTGTCGGTTCAAAAGTTTGGTGAACTTGTAGTTGCGCAGGAATTCCTTGCGAATGGCCATAACCCGGAACATTATATTGTAGGCAATGTTTTCTTCCAGCAAAAGCCCCACGCCGCGCCGGTCTTCCGAGACAAAGGCCACCCGCTTGCTCAAAGCGTCGCCCAGCTTGGACAGATTCACCTGCTCGCCAAAGACCTCGACATAGCCGTCTGCCGGATACAGGCCGCTAATGCCATTGGCAATGCCAACCTTGCCCTGCCCCGCCATTCCGCCAATGCCGAAAATCTCCCCCTGGCGAATCTCCAAATCCACCCCGCGAACCATTTCGCCGGGCATATCCACATACAGGTCTTTAATTTTGACGGCAATGGGCGCATGGCTTAACTTTTCCTGCTGTTCGGGGTTCGCCGCCATCTTTGCAATGTTGCGCCCAACCATAAGCTCGGCAATTTCCACAAGGCTAGTTTCGGCAATGGGCTTTGTTACAACCAGCTCCCCGTCCCTTAAAATCGTCATGCTGTCGGCAGAGTCCATCACCTCGGAAAGCCTGTGGGTGATGAACATGATAGCGATGCCCTTTTCGGTAATCGTGTGCATCACTTTTAGAAGCTGAGTGGCCTCTTCCTCCGTAAGCACCGCCGTCGGCTCGTCAAAAACCAAAAGCTTGATGCCCAGTTTGTCGATTTCCCTTGCAATCTCGACAAACTGCATATAGCCCACCGGCAAACCCGCAATCCGCGCGTGTTCTTCTATGCCAATGCCGATAGAATCCAGCGACTTGCGGGAGTCCTTGGCCATTTTCGCCGTGTCAAGACTTTCCAAACGGGGGCCGAAAATGCGGCTTAACACGTTGGGGGTCGCGTCCTCCCGGCCCAGCTTGATGTTTTCGGAAATCGTAAAACCGGGAATAAGCATGAACTCTTGGTGAACCATGCCGATACCGGCGGCCAACGCGTCCGTGGGGGAGGCGAACTTAACTTCCTGTCCGGAAATTTTAACCGTGCCATCGAAACCGCCCGTGTCGCGGATAACGGCCATGCCGAAGAGAATGTTCATTAACGTGGATTTTCCCGCCCCGTTTTCGCCCAAAAGCGCGCGAATTTCGCCGGGTTTTACCTTTAGGGATACATTGTTAAGCACAACATTTTCGCCGTAGGCCTTGCGTATGCCTTCTAGCTCCAGCACATATTCGTCTTGCATATAACATTCCTTAATTTACAATTACAACTGGAAAAATTTCGCATTACACCGATAATGAAAAACCGCCCGTGAAGCAAAAAGTTACGTCAAAGGCGGTTCCAATCTAAGAAAACGCAGTCCCTAAACCGGGGTTTAGGGACTGCCGTGTCATGCCTCAAAACTAGAAGTCGATAAAGTTCGAAAGCACCAAGTAGAAGTTGTCGATGTAAGTGCCGTCGCCCATAGGCCAGTTGCTAAGGGTTGTCTGCCCGCCCATCTGAGCGGAAACATCGTTGACAATGCGCTGAAGCGCGGCGCGGTCGTGGCGACCGACCCGGCCTTCAAGGTATTCGATGGAGTACAGAACGCCAACTTCAACCAAGAGCATATTGATAGGCACAGGCCAAGTGGAGAAACGCCCCGCGCCGCCGGCTTCGTAAATGGCGGTCTGAAGCTGGGAGATTACAAACTGAAGATCACCTTCGCGGCCTTCCATTGAAATATTGAAGGCTGCCGGCAAGGCATGGAAGGGGCTGGGGCAGCACTGCAGCGGATAAATCCCGCCAAGAGCCGCAATCTGGGTGATCATCGGTTCCTGCATACCGCAGTTTGTGTTAAAGAAAGCCGTGTCCGTGCCGTGAGTCGCAATCCACTGGGGCATATTTTCCAAAATGAACATTTGCGCCTGGGCTACGCCTTCCGCCATCGGGTCCGGAGCGGTAAGCTCGATCCATTCCATGCCGTGCAGAGCCGCAGTTTCCATAAGCCCCTGGCGGCGGGCGGCGATGTTTACCATGCCCAAGTGCCGCGGGAAGGAGATGTGCGCGAAAGAAGTCGCGCCCATTGCATAAGCCTGCTCAATTATTACCCTGCCCATTGAAAGGTCGTCGGAAATCATGGCGATATCCGCGTGCTGGGCAAGCTCGGCCGGGGGTTCGTGGGTTACGCCCAAGAAGAAGAAAATCTCATCGCCAAAAAGCGCCCTTGTAGCCTGCATCGCGGCGATTGCGCCGGGAACAGCCTGCACGAACACGATTGCCCTGGCCCCTTGGTCTACCAGCGAAAGCACGTTGGAAATCGTTACGTCCATTTCCGCGCCAAAGTTGTCGGGATAAGTAATGCGGACAATGCGATCCGAACCAAAGCGCTCTTCCATCATACGCGCGGCCAGATACTCTTCTTCGCCCTGGGAGACCGTGCCGGTAATGATGCCGATCCTCCAATCCGCGCCTGCCGCCGCTCCCGGAGCCGCGCCAGTGCCGCCCTGCCCGCAAGCAGTCATTGTGAACAGCAGTGCCGACATGGCAACTGCGCCGATCGTGATTGATAAAAATCTTTTCATTTTCTATTTCCTCTCTAAATATCGATTTGCACGCTCATTACGCTTACAGCGTTAGTAAAGACTATCATTATTTTCGGCTCTTGTCAATAACTTGTGATTTTTTTTTGTTTTTTTTTGCAAATCCATATTTTTGACACAATTTTATGATAAGATGAGAGGGACAGTGGGGCATGACAAACGTATGGAACGACACGAACCTCGGAAATATCTCACACAAAGGCACGAAGACACAAAGGCACAAAGGAGGGATTGTGATAAGGTCAAAGCCTTCCTTTTGTCTCACATATAGAGCATAATAGGGGATAATGTAGGGATTAAAGCGGCACTTTCTAAGCAGAACTTTGTGCCTTCGTGCCTTCGTGCCTTTGTGCCTTGGTGTGATTAAAATGGGAGTAAATTCCGAGGCTCGAGCGTTCATGCGTTTGCCGTGTCGCCGGCCAACTTTTATTTTACGAAGGCTATATAATATGAAGAAAACGATTTTAGGCCGGCTTGGCTTTGCCGGCCGCAGCAATCAATATTCAAGACAACAAGGGGCAAGCAAAGCCTTACCAAATAAAACAATTTTTAGAGATAGTCCACAACCACAACTTAAAATTGGAGGGCGATAATAATGACTAAATACCACATAGACGTATTTTACAGCGAGGATGACGGGGGTTATATAGCCAACATTCCCGATTTGCAGCATTGCAGCGCTTTTGGGGAAACGCCCCAAGACGCTTTAAGGGAAGTTTTGGCAGCCCAAGAACTTTGGCTTGAAACGGCACGGGAAAATGGTTTTAAGATACCAGATGTAAGCTATAGTCCCTTATACCACAAAATAGCGCAATAACGGCCCGGCTACCATAAGTACACGATCATGGTTCCGGCGGCAAAATAAGTGGGAGTCCCCCTTGCGCCGCAGATATAGCCGGCTGTTTGGATTTGGATAAG
>WRKI01000249.1 GCA_009778155.1 Spirochaetota bacterium | reverse complement strand
CCGTGCCGGCATTGCCGTGCCGGCGCCACCCCCGCCATAAGCAAACTAGTTGAACATAGCCCTTAACTGAGCCGTCTGAGCCGCATCAAAGAACTGAGCGTCCAAAGGCACATGGATGTTGTCCCTTGTGATAATTGTAATGTCAAAAAGGAAGGTCGTTACCTGCCTTATGCCCGTGTCGCCGATCGCGGCAAGGTCGCCTGTCGCAATTGTAGCGCCGGGAATGTTGCGGGGCTGGTTGTTAAGAATCTGATAAGCCAGCAAAACGGCCGCTTCGGCAAGCGCGTGCGTGTCTTTGAAGATTGTCATATACTGCTCGCCGTTCCAGATGGAAATCAAGGAATCAAATTCGGAATCCTGGCCAGTTACTACCGGCAGGGTCGCCTGATACCTGTCATCCAAGCGCAGGGATTCGATAATCGCCCTAGCCAAGGTGTCATTGGGGGAAAGGATTGCATCCAAAACGATGGTTCCGCCGGCCGCGCCTACAAGAAGGTCGTCCATGCGGGTTCTGGCGTTAATGGGCATCCAACCGGGGGTCGCAATGGCCATGAAAGCAGGATCGGAATGGCTTCTGGGCGAGGGGCCTACAACCTGAAGCGCTCCCCTGTCAATGTGGGGAAGAAGCACGCTCATAGCTCCGTCAAAGAAGAAGAAAGCGTTGGGGTCGGTGGGGGAGCCGGCAAAAAGGGTGATCGTCCTGGGGTTCGCCGCCGTAACCGCATTAAGGTCAAGAGCGTCAACAATGGCCTGTCCCTGAGCTACGCCTACCGCATAGTTGTTAAAGGTGATGAAGTAGTCGATGTCGCCCGTGCCCATGATAAGGCGGTCGTAAGCGATTACCGGCACTCCGTCGCGAGCTGCGTTGGCAACAGCGGCCGCCGCGCCTTCGTTTACCGCGCCGATGATGATAAGGTCTGCGCCCTGTGTCAGGAAGCTGTCAACATGGGTGTTCTGGATAAGCTGGTTTGCATCTGCCCACATAACTTCCGCACGGAAACCGCGCCTGACAGCTTCGTCGCGAAGACGGTTGCCGTCGCCGATCCAGCGGTCAACATGGGTTTCGGGCATTGCAATGCCGATAAGCTGGCCCTGCTGGCCTCTTCCGCCGGCAAACACCGAGCCTGCGGCTACGATAAGTGCCAAAGCAAAAAACATAACTTTTTTCATAAAAGCTCCTCAAAAATCTACATGGCGGATGCTAGAAAACCCAGCCATGCCTGTAATTTTACTCGCTCTTATGAGCGAGGGGCGGGAAAGCAACGCTGTTCCCTCTATAATTAAGGCCGAAAAACCCTTGGAAAAGTTTTTTCCGGCTCTAACCCCCTGAGTGTATAGCAATTAAAACATGGCAGAGTTACAAGCAAATGACATGATGCTCCGGTTCTTTTTATGAAAATACTGTTAGTCCTGCTCTTCGCTCCTTGCCGTTATAACGGTCGCCGCATTTTAATCGCCGCAAAGTCTACTCTTCGGGCTTGCAAAACAGCCGCCTGCCGGCCGCCCTGCAACTTCGCTTTTTATTGTAAAGTGATTTTCGCACGGTGTCAAGCGCAAAAATTACCGGAACCGGCAAAAACTCACACAAAGGCACGAAGGCACAAAGGCACATCGAACCTACGGTTCGCGCACAGGTTTGAAAGCTCCGCTTCATTACTACTTTATCCCCGGTTCTACTCATACTTTAAATGAGGAAAGAGGATAACGCCTTTATCGTAGCTCCTTCGTGCTCTCCCTGCCTTCGTGTGAGCTTTTCTTCTTCAAAAAAACACCGGCTAGCGTTCAAGCAAATACTGGTTGAACAGGTTTTCCAAGTATTCCTGCCGGCCGCTTACAAGGCCGGTTTTGCCGTAGCCGGCATCCGTGCCGATTTTCGCAAGCTCTTCCAGACCAAGCTGGCCTTTTTCAAAACGCGCGCCGTCGCCCCCGTCAAAGGAGGCGTAGCGGTCTTTTACAAAGCCGGAAATTACCCCGTCTTCTATAACGCGATGCGCCACTTCAAGGCCGACAGCGAAGCAGTCCATGCCGCCGATGTGCCCGACAAAAAGATCGGAAGGGTCAACCGAATTGCGGCGAATCTTTGCGTCAAAGTTAAGGCCGCCGTTGGTAAACCCGCCGGCTTTAAGGATTATGTGCATGGCCATAGCCGCCTCGATAAAGCTGTTGGGGAACTGGTCGGTGTCCCAGCCGTTGCGCGGGTCGCCCCGGTTCGCGTCCACCGAGCCGAAAAGCCCCTCGGCGGCGGCGCACTCAAGCTCGTGGACAAAGTCGTGCCCGGCAAGCTCCGCATGGTTTGCTTCTATATTAAGGCGAAAATCCTTGTCAAGACCGTGCTGTCTAAGAAAGCCGATCACCGTTTCCGTGTCAAAATCATACTGATGCTTGGTCGGCTCCATCGGCTTAGGCTCGATGTAAAAGTAGCCCTTGAAACCCCGGGCGCGCCCGTAATCCCGCGCCATTGTAAGGAAGCGGGCAAGATGCTCTTTTTCGCGCTTTATGTCCGTGTTCAAAAGGCTCATGTAGCCCTCCCGGCCGCCCCAAAAGGTGTAGCCGGCGCCGCCAAGTTCGATTGTCGCGTCAATGGCGGCCTTCACCTGCGCGGCGGCAAGCGCGACCACGCCGAACTGGGGGTTGGTCGCCGCGCCGTTCATGAAACGGGGGTTTGTAAACACGTTGGCAGTGCCCCAAAGCAATTTTACCCCGGTGGCCTCTTGCAGTTTTTTCGCCTTTGCCACAAGGCTGAAAAGGTTTTTTTCGCTTTCCGCCGGGCTGTCCCCCTCTGGGGCCATGTCCCTGTCGTGGAAGGCGTAAAATTCCGCGCCCAGCTTTGTAAAAAATTCAAAGGCGGCATCCATTTTGTTTTCCGCCGCTTCCATCGGGCTTTTCGCGCCGGCACCCCAGGGGTGCGCCATAGTCGCCGCGCCGAAGGGGTCTGCGCCGTCCGCGCAAAAGCTGTGCCAGTAGGCGACGGCAAAACGCAGGTGGTCTTTCATTTTTTTCCCGCCCACGACTTTGTCCGGGTCGTAGAACTTGAACGCAAGCGGGTTGCGGCTTTTAGACCCCTCAAACTTGATTTTCCCAATCCCTGGGAAATACTCTTTTTTTCCGATATAAAAATCAGCCATTGTCTTCTCCTGTAAACTGTGGACTTGTTCCTTGCTATTATAGATCGATATTTTCATCTTGGCAATGACCGGCGCATACTTCTCGAAAAAAACTCACACCAAGGCACGGAGGCACAAAGGCACAAAGTATAGATTAGGAAGCTCCTCTTCATTCTTACCTAATCCCCGGTTATACTCATATTCTATATTGAGGCAAGAGGATGATGCGGAACCATCATAATCCCTCCTAACCTCTTAACCTTTGTGCCTTTGTGTCTTCGTGCCTTTGTGTGAGCCTATTCCGAATCGTGCCTTTGTGTGAGCCTAAAATTCGAGGTGTCTTTTTGTGAGTTTTAAGAAAAAATTTGCGGTTTCGTGCTTGACAATTTTACGCCGAGATTGTAAAATAATAAGTATGAATTTGAAGTCAGTGCTTACGGCAGACACCATCAGCCTCAATTTGAAAGGAACCTCTAAGGAAGAAATAATCAACGAATTGTTAGACATCTTGGTTGCGGCAGGCAAAGTGCAAGATCGCCAGTCCGCTTTTAACGCGGTTATGGACAGAGAAAAAAAAATGTCCACAGGGATGAAACACGGCATTGCAATTCCTCATGGAAAATGCGCTTCCATAACGGAGCTTGTTGCCTGTATCGGCGTTTCCAAAAACCCTATAGATTTTGACGCGCTGGATCGCGAGCCGTGCAGGATTTTTATTATGACAATTTCCCCGGCGGAAAAAACAGGCCCGCATCTGCAATTTCTGGCCGAAACTAGCCTGCTGTTCAGAAGCGAGCAAAAAAGGCAGGAAGTTCTTAACGCGACAGCGCCGGATTCGATCTTGGCGGCTCTCTCCGAATCGTCTTAAAACGGGACTGCCGGGATTAGCCGTAATGCATTAACGCCTCTTCGTAATGGCTTGTGTCAAGCTCCGGGAATTCGCCTGTGCCTGCAAGGTAGCGGCGCAGGTGAAAGCAAAGGTTGCACTTGGACGGGTAGCCAAGCGCATCGGGGGAAAAGCCCTGCCGGGCGGCAAGCCGGAAAAGCGCGGCGATGCCGCCGGTGTACAGGGCTTCAAAGGCGGGGTATTTCCCAGGGGCTATGCCACGGACCGCTTCTTGCAGGGGTATGCGGATTCCCGTACAGCCGGGCGGGATAAAAAAGCCGTCTTTATCGACATGGAAGTGGTTTGTTGACAAAAGCCCCCGGCAAGGTGCGGCATCAAGAAAAAAATCCGCGCCGAAAAGCATGGCGAACTCTCTTTCTATGTTGACAGCCCGGCCGCCGTACATGACCCCGTAGGAACGGGCTGTGTCGGCGATATATTTGCCGGAAAAAACTTTTTCCAAGGCGGCTCTGGAGTGCGCCTTGTCGGGAGCCAGCGCGGTAAGCGCCGGAATAAAATCGCCCTTCCAAAGAAAGTAACCGAAGCCGCTCTTTTCGCAAAGCTCCGCCAGTGCCAAAGGCGCGGCGTATGGAAGATGCTCGGCATGGAAGGGATCAATCGAAATGCAAAAGGTATCCGCGCCGGCATCCGAAAGCCGTTTTAGTTTTTCCGCCGCGCCTTCTTCCGTCGCCCAAAAAGCGTTGGTCTCGATATAGTCCACGGCCACGCCGGCATCCTTCAGCTTGACTAGCGACATAAGCAGCCGCTCGAAGTCTAAAAAAGGCTCCCCGCCGCCTATGTGGACAGAGCGGCATCCGCCTTCCGCCAAAAGCCCGGCTGCCGCCTCCGCCGCTGTCTCGTCCAAAAAGCCCGCATCCCTTGTGGGCGAGCAACTGTAAAGGCAGTGCCGGCAGGCGGCGTTGCACAGGTAGGTGATCATAAGGCCGCCGTGTAAAAGCCGCCCGGTTTTCAAAACTTCGCCTGTGTTTTCGCCCTTCATTTTATCAAGCATTTTTTAGCGCCTCCAAAATGTAGGTGGGCAAGGCGAAGGCTCCCCGGTGCAGAGGCAGGTTGTAGTATTTTGCCGCGATTGACAGCCCCTTCCAGCTTTCGTCCAAGTCTTCCAGCGGGCAAAGCCCCTTGGAGGCAAAACCGAAAAGCCAGTGTCCGCAGGGGTATGTCGGAATGTGCGCCTGATACGCGCGCGCCACGGGGAAGATGCTCGACACCTTTTTCTGCACCCGCGCCATTTCCGCCGAGTAGCTTTTGTAAAAGGGGCTTTCCATTTGGCAGATCATTATGCCGCGCTCTTTTAGCGCGTTGTAGCAATTCCCGTAAAACTCCTTGGTAAAAAGCCCCTCCCCGGGGCCGAAGGGATCGGTGGAATCCACGATGATCAGGTCGTACTCGTTTTGGTGGTGTCGTATAAACTTTAACCCGTCCTGATAATGCACTTCTATGCGGCTGTCGCTAAAGGCGCAGGAAAGAGCCGGCAGAAATTCCTTGCAAACTTCTACCACCATTTTGTCGATCTCGACCAAGTCTATGCGGGCAATGCCCGGATACTTTGCAAGCTCGCGCACAGCCCCGCCGTCGCCGCCGCCGATAACCAAGACGGTTTCGATCTTGGGATTTACCGCAAGCGGAACGTGCGCCATCATTTCGTGGTAAACAAATTCGTCGCGCTCGGTAAGCATGATAAGCCCGTCAAGAGTGAGCACCCGGCCAAACTCCAGCGACTCAAGAATGTCGATGCGCTGGAAGTCGCTTTTGCCGCTGTGTATGTGCCTGTTAATTTTAACAGACAGCCTGACATTTTTTGTGTGATTTTCCGAATACCAAAGTTCCAATTTTCACCCTTCCCAGTTCGATTTGCCGCCGGCTAGCAGCCGCGGCCGCGCCCTACTTTATGACATTGACATAGTTCACGCTTTCGTTTTCGATCCCCGTTAGCCGACATCCTTTTTCCTTGGCGTAGGCAATGTAGTCCAAACCCTCGCGGCTCATTTCCTCGCCGGGGGCGACAATGGGAATGCCCGGCGGGTAACACATTATCAGTTCGCCCGATATCCGCCCCAGCGATTTTTCTATCGGCACAATTTCTTTGCCCTTGTAAAAAGCCTCTTTGGGGGACATTTTGACAATGGGGTTTACATACTCGTAGTTTAGCATATCTTTGGCATCACGTCTATAACGCCTGTGAATATCGTAAAGGGCGGAACACAGCCGCTCAATATCCTTGTAGTCATCCCCAAGAGAAATGTAGGCCAAAAAATTGCCGACATCGCCAAGTTCTATTTGTATGTCATATTCGTCGTGCAATATGTCGTAAATTTCTATGCCGGCCAAGCCTGTCTTCAAACTGTTCACGGAAAGTTTGGAACTGTCAAAATCGAAAACACGGCTGTCGCCTGTTATGTCTTTGCCAAAGGCGTAATAGCCGCCGGCGCTGTTTATTTCTTTTCTGGCATAGTCTGCAAGCGCGATAATTTTGTCGAAAATTTGTTTGCCGTTAAGGGCCAGGTTGCGGCGCGATATGTCAAGGCTTGCAAGCAAAAGATACGATGCGCTTGTTGTTTGCACAAGATTTATCACTTGTTGCACATAAGATGCGTCAACGTTTTTGCCGGTAAGCAAGAGCGAGCTTTGCGTCAAAGCCCCGCCGGACTTGTGCATACTTACTGCCGCCATGTCTGCGCCGGCGGCCATTGCCGAAAGCGGCAGTTTGTCGCTAAAGCTAAAATGGGTTCCGTGCGCTTCGTCGGCCAAGACGAGCATATTGTGCCGGTGGGCAAGTTCGACGATCGATTTTATGTCGGAACAAATACCATAGTAAGTTGGGTTGTTCAAAAAAATGCCCACGGCGTCCGGGTTTTGCTCTATTGCTTTTTTTACATCTTCCAAGCTCATGCCCAGCGATATTCCCAAATTTTTATCGACCCCGGGGTCTATGTAACACGGGATCGCGCCGCTTAACACAAGCGATGTAAGCGCGCTTTTGTGCACGTTGCGCGGCAAGAGTATTTTGTCGCCTTCTTTGCAGGCCGACAAGATCATGGCCTGCACGGAGGAAGTTGTCCCGCCGACCATGAAAAAAGCGCGGCTTGCGCCGAATGCGGCCGCCGCAATTTCTTGCGCCTCTTTTATGACGGAGACAGGATGCGCCAAAAGGTCTAGGGGTTTCATGGAATTGAAGTCAACGCCGACCGCCCTTTCCGATAAAAACGCGGCAAGTTCCAGATTGCCCTTGCCCCGCTTGTGTCCCGGCACGTCAAAGGGGACGATGCGTTTTGTGCGCAACGCTTCCATAGCTTCCATTATAGGGGCTTTTTCTTGCATCTTTCTGTCCATTGCCCCATTATAACAGCCCCGCCCCGCGCTTGCAATAGCTGGAAGGCCTCACGCGAAAACACAAGGAACCACTGATTAAGGCAACCTCTAAAAACTTCAGTTTTTAGAGGTTTTCGTACCCTTTAGAGAAAACCTCCAAAAACCCCATCTGGGTTTTTGGAGGTTGCCTTAACTCGATGCTAATCAGTGGTTGCCTAAAATTCGAATTCCGCCCCGGTTAGTCTTCCAGCGCGGCAAGGTGGGCGAGGAGGGCTTCCGTGCGTTCGGCGAATCTTTCCGGGTCTTCCTCGCTTGCCCTTGTCAAAAAGTCTACCGCTTGCTCGTTGTTGCCGGCCGCCATAGCGTTAAGCCCCAGGGAGTAAAGGACGTGCGCCGTGTCCGCGCCGGCTTCCATGCTGATAAGGTAAAAAACCTCCGCCGCCTCGAACTCCTCGGCGTTAAAAGCCAGAAGCCCAAGGTAGAAAAATGGAAGATAGTGGCCGCTGTTGAGCATTACCGCCTCGCGGAACAGATAGCCGGCAAGCTCCTCGTCCCCGTCGTAAAAGGCGGCGCGGCCTTCGCCCACAAGCTCGGCGAAGGTGCGCCTGGAATCCAGATAGTGATGAAAGTCGGCGGCAAAGGCATCCGGGCTGCTGCCGAACAGAACACGGTCTTTTACCGCCAGAGTGTTTTCCGCATGGCTTGCCGCCGGTGAAAGCGTCATAAAGCTGTCGGTAAGGGATCGCATATAGTCCTCGGTAGAGTTCATTAAAAACGATGCCAGCGACCAGGCGTGGGCGGTAAAGTTTTCCAAGGGGTCAGCACCCGGCTCGGCAAGGCCCGGCTCAGCCGCCTCCCCGGCCTCCAGCCATTCGTAGGTCGGCTCATAAGCCGCCGGTTCGGCATCTGCCGGCCCTCCGGACGGCAAAACATCCGGCTCCCCGTAGGCCTCCTCTTCAAGCTCCGCCTCGAAAACCGGCATCTCTAACGCAAGATGCGCCGCATTTTGCGCCGCCCCCTGCGTCCCGGCCGCAAGGCCTTGCGCGGAAAGAATGTCCAGGGGCGAAACCCGCGCCGCCCTTGCCGTGTAAAGCCAGCCCAGGTTTTCGCTGTGGACAAGCTCGCCGCTTTCGCTAAAGGCAAAGCCGGAAAAAAACACGGCAAAGCCTTCCAGCATCCAATCCGGCGGCTGGGGGACAAAGGCTCTTAAAAACTGGACAAAGGCCTGATGCGCAAAAATATCGGCCGCCTCGGAGCCGGCACCGGCGTTTATCACAAGCTCGCGCAGTTCGGCACGTTCAAAATGCAGGTACACGACGGGGGCCTCCACCGGCGCAAGCCGGTAAGCCAGATAGCTGTCAAAGGCCTGCGTGTCGCTAAAGACCCTCACCCTCATGGGAAGCCCCTGCGCGCCGGCAGGGTTGAATCTGAAAAGCTGGTTGAAAAGCTCGAAAAAGGCTTCCATTTGCGCGGCGGCCTGCTGAACGACGGCAAACTCCGCTTCGCCGGCTCCTTCCCCCTGCGCGTAGATAACTTCAAAGTTCGGCGTTCTTATCATCGCTGGCAAAAAGGCCGCTTCTTCCGCTTCGAGCATCCTTTGAAGCTCTTGCAGGCTTCTTTGAATCTCTTCAAGGCTTCTTTGAGCTTCCTCAAGGCTTCTTTGCACGTCAAAGCCCTGTCCGTAAGCCGCCGAACCGAAAACAATCAACCATCCTAAAAAAAATCCTAAAAAAAACGCTTTTCTCACAGCCACCCTCCCGGCTTCTTTACTGAATTATCCTGTCTATTATGATGTTCACTTCCTCGATCAGTATTCCCGTGTACCGCTCAATGTTGTCGATAATGTACTGCTGGAGGTCGTGAATGTTCCCCCCCAATTGAATCCCGTAAGGCACGTCAATGGTTATAACCAAACGATACCCCATTTTGTCATCTTTGACAAGGATTTTTTTTATGCGAATGTTCGGGTTGAACTCGTCCACGCAGTGGATGACCATCTGGCTTAACGCCGATTCCGAGATAAGCACCTTGCCCCGCTTGGAAAACTCCGGGCGCACGACCGATTTTTCGTGCAGTTTGGGGACAGTGCCGATCATGGCCGGCGATTTGCGGCGCATGAAAATCCTTATGGCGGCGTAAAAGATGCCCGGATAGTTGCGTTTGACTTCTATCGAGGGCACGGGGATAACGTGTTTGCCCTCGATGCGCCTTGCGCGAATTGCCCTGTCGATTTCTTCCTGCGTGGCGATGTCCTCGATTCTGATGATTTTGGAAGGCTGGGGCAGTTGCAGCCGGGTGGCGATTTTGCCGACCATTTTGTCGGAGGTTCCCAAAAGGAGGATGCGCCGGATTTTCTCGCTTTGGAGCCTTTTGGCGACTTCGTCCCGGTGCGACTTTTCGTCAAAAAGGGCGACCTTGACGGCCTTTAAGAAGGTTTTCTCTTTTTTTGCCGAGTTCCCTGCCAAAATCACGTTTTCCTTTATTAAAAGTCCGTCATCGATGATAAACTCGATGCCGTATTTTTGCGCCACAAGTTTGGCGCGGAAACTTTTCCCGGTTCCGCTTTCCCCAACAAGCGCGAATACTTTTACTCGCTTCAAGCCGACCAAAAAGTTCAAAAACATTGGTTACATTATACAAGGCCGCGCGAAAAATGTATAGATGGCAACCTCCAAAAAACCAGATGGGTTTTTTGGAGGTTGCTCAGAGAAAACCGCTAGGGAAGTGCTTCCTTAGCGTCAAGTTAATCAGTGCTTCCCTAATACAGGCACCGGGGACGACCTGGCAATCTCTTCGCGTACAAGCTCGCCAATAATCTCCGTTGGGGTCTTATGGGTTGCAATCGACTTGGTCAAAAGATAATCTTCTGAAAGACGATCAACGGCAACCATCCTGAACTGCTTTTTTGCAAAGCCGCCGTTCTTTGCCGGGTCAACCGTGGGCGGATTTTTGGCGTAGTATTCGGAAAGGGCATCGGCTTCTTCATCTGTCATTTCTTTCATCCATTCCTCCATTGGTTCAATAAGGGGATATAGATACTCCGGCACGGCATAGCATGAAACACATTTATCCTGCCATCGTCCAATTCATTATACATTATTTCAAGCGGATTTCCAGCATTATTAAAACCAATAAGCAAGCGTTTATCCGGGTCTTCTTCCACAGGCAGGTCATATATGGCCGTGCTAAAAGCCCAATAAATGTCAGCTTCGGTTACACCATGCTTAAAAGCCGACGGCTTGCATATAATATCCGGTTCCACAATGTTCTAAGATGATCTGCCGGCAACTGCTTTGTCAACCAGCCATCTGCAAGGGCTTTCCTTGAAAAAGCACCCGTTGACAAAGCCGCGCCGAAAGTGCTAGAATAACCACAATGAGCAACCAGCCTTTGCCAAAACAAATTTCCCGAAAACAGAGCCGTCTCAAAAGCGCATCGCTATAGAGCGGCAATAAATTCCTAAAGGAGAAAACAGATGAAAAGCAAGAAAACAGCCCTGCTGTTAGCCGCCGCCGCGTGGCTTGCAGTAGCCGCCGTCGGCCACGCGCAAACGGAGCCGCAGGCAGGGCAGCGGGCTACATCGCAGACAGGCATCGCAACCGCGTGGATACCCGCCGGCACCTTCACGATGGGCAGTCCGGCGAATGAGGCCGGCAGGTCTGGCAATGAAGGCCCGCAGAGGCAGGTAACGATAAGCGCAGGGTTCTGGATGGGCGTGTACCCAATAACACAGGAGCAGTGGACGCGGGTGATGGGGAGCAACCCCAGCGGCGGCCAGGCGAGCAATCCGGTGTCCGGGGACGCGCAGGGCCGGCGGCCGGTAACGAGCGTAAGCTGGTACGACGCGCTGGTGTTCGCCAACCGCTTGAGCATAATGGAAGGATTAAGCCCGGCGTACCGGCTGTTCGGGAGCACGAACCCGGACGACTGGGGCCCCGTGCCGACAAGCAATAACGCGTTTTGGAACGCGGTGGAGATAGTGCCGGGGTCTAACGGGT
>WRKI01000248.1 GCA_009778155.1 Spirochaetota bacterium | reverse complement strand
GGGGTATAAACCGTCAAAATCTGTGCAAATGCGTAACCTTTGCCAAGCTTTTCTATCAAACGGCACTGTTTTCCACCCCCTGTTTGGCCGGGAAACCGACCCCCGGCAGACTTTGGCCGCAAACTGCGGCCGGAATTTGCGCCGCAATCGGCCGGTCAAGACCGATGCCCAAGGCCGACGGTCAAAGCCGATGGGAGCGGCGCATGGTAACAGGATAGCGCGTTTTGCGGGGATTGTCAAGCGGGTTTTCCGGGATTGCAGGAAAAACGCTTGCAAAAACGCGTGAAAATGCGTATATTGTAAATATGGACAATTTTGTAAAGGGCATAAATTCAGTAGGGGAGCTTTTCCCGCCCCCGATTTCATTGGAAAAATACCCTCCGCCTTATTTCGCTTGGATGGGGGTTGCGAATTCTTTCCAGCAAGCGGGGGATTCCCTGCGCCACACCTTAAAACAAGAGCTTCAAGATGCCCAGCGGAAAAGCAAGCAGTCATCTTAGACAGGGGGAGCTTGCAGCCGATCAGCTTCAAAAAGCACAAGGGCAGCAATTCGTCCACCAGCAGACCTATGAAATCATCCATAGCCCCTTGCCTGATCCGGAAATGCTGGAAAGATATAAAAACACCGACCCTTCTTTTCCAGAGCGCATAATGCGAATGGCAGAAGCCCATAGCGAGGCGGACATAATTACAAAAAACAGAATTTCGTTGTCTGGTCTTGTAATTCCAATTCTAGGGAAACGCTGATTAACTCGAAGCTAATCAGCGTTTCCCTCTGCATTTGCTCGTTTCACTACGCAAAATGCGGGTAAGAACACTGATTAAATCCTCGATGGGATTTAATCAGTGTTTCCTTAGGGCAAGTGTTCACTCTCATTTTGGGTGCTGGCGGCATATTGGCCTGCATATATCTTGCTGTGGCGGGTAATACAGGCGCTGCCGTGGCAACCGTTGCCGGCGGTTTTTTGCCCACCGTCATAGGCGCACTCAGGAGCTTCAAACGCAAGGACTGAAGCCAGCCGCGCCCTGGGGCTTTTTGCCGGCAGGCCGCGCGGGGTTCTTGGGAACCACTGATTAACTCGAAGTTAATCAGTGGTTCCCAATGTATTTGCTCATTTCATTGCGCAAAATACGGGTAAGAAGCAATGATTAAATCCTCGGTGGGATTTAATCATTGCTTCCCTTGCTTTTTTTCTTTTTTTGGGCTAATCTTAAAGACATGAGTTTTGTATTTTACAACACGCTCGGACGCAGCCGCCAGGACTTTCAACCCTTGGAAAAAGGCAAAGTAGGCTTTTACGGATGCGGGCCGACTGTATATAATTACGCACATATTGGGAATTTAAGAGCATATATCCTGCATGACACCCTTGTCCGCGCCCTACGCAGAGGCGGCTACGAGGTAAACCATGTCATGAACATAACCGATGTCGGGCATCTTTCCGGCGATAGCGATCACGGCGAAGATAAAATGGTAAAAAGCGCCGAAGAAAAAGGAAAAAGCGTACTTGAAATTGCCGACTACTATACAAAAGCCTTTTTTAACGACACGGACAAAATGAACATCCTGCGCCCGTCGGTGGTTTGCAAAGCCACGGAGCACATCCCGCAAATGATCGAAATAATCCGCCGAATCGAAGAAAAAGGCTGTACATACTTTTCCGGCGGGAACCTCTACTTTGACATATCCCAATTTCCAAACTACGGGGAACTCGCCCTTTTGCGGCTGGACGAGCAGGGACACACCCGGACAGGCGTGGACGAAAACAAACGCAACCCGCAGGACTTCGTGCTTTGGTTTACAAAAAGCAAGTTTGAAAGCCGCGCCCTCGTTTGGGACAGCCCTTGGGGGCGCGGGTATCCCGGCTGGCACATCGAGTGCTCGGCCATGAGCATGGAGCATCTGGGGGAGCAGTTCGACATACACGCCGGGGGCATAGACCATATCCCCGTGCATCATACAAACGAGATTGCCCAAAGCGAAACGGCCTTTGGAAAACGCCCCTGGGTTAAGTACTGGCTGCACAACGAGTTTCTCATTCTTGACAAGGGGAAGATGTCCAAATCGACGGGCGGCTTTGTAACCTTGCAGAACCTTGCGGACGAAGGCTTTGACCCGCTGGACTACCGGTATTTTCTCCTTGGCGGCCATTACAGGAGCCAGCTTAATTTTTCGCACGAAAGCCTTCAAGGGGCTAAAAGCTCGCGCAAGTCTTTAATGGATAAAATCCGCTCTCTGGACAGCGGCGCGGCAGGGGCGGGCGCGGCGGGCGGCGCGGAAATCCCGGCAGGAAGCGCGGCGGAAAAGCGGCTTAAAGCCTTTGATGCGGCCATGCAGGACGATCTTTCCACTCCGCGCGCCTTGGCGGAGCTTTGGGGGCTGTTAAAAGACGATTCGCCGCCGGCGCAAACCCTGGCGGCGGTCTTCCAAATGGACGAGGTTCTGGGGCTTAGCCTTGAATCGGCGTATAACGAGCAAAAAAAAGACTGTGAAAATTTGGACAGCGGCTTTGCCGAAGAGGTGCAAAAGCTGATCGACAGGCGGGCGCAGGCCAAAAAGGCAAAAGATTTCGCCCAGGCAGACGGTATCCGGCTGGAACTGAAAGAGCGGGGTGTCATTCTGGAAGACAGGGCGGAAGGTACTGTCTGGCGGCGCGTTTGAAGTTGTAACGACTGGAGTAAAACTTTGTTTCAATCTATAGAGGATAAGCTGGAAGATGGACATGAAAAAAAAGACGCATCTTTAGAAAACAAGCCGAAAGCCCCCGTGCAGGCGGCCGTGGGTGCGGCCGCGAATGCGGGTACGGGCGAGGCTGCGGCGGCAAATGCCGCGCGGCTGGCGGAGTTTCGGCGGATTTACGAGATGGCGTTCCCTGTTATCTTCAAGGTGGCTTACAGAATCGCCGGCAGCGAAGAAGCTGCGGAGGATATTTGCCAAGAAAGTTTTTTTTGTCTGTACGACAAAAAAATGGTTTTTCCAAGCACCGAAGAGGCCAAGTACTGGCTTATCCGGGTTGTAAAAAATGCCGCGCTCAACTATGCCAAGCGGAAAGAGCGCGAAAGGAAAGCGTATCAGCGTGCATTTAGGGAAGACACAAGAAAAGCGGAAACTGGCGAGGGGCAGTTGGTCAAAAAAGAAACCATTGCGGAAATTCAGGAAGCGATTAACAAGCTGCCGGAAAATCTGCGAATGGCGCTGGTATTGAAAGAGTATTCAGATATGAACTACAAAGAGATTGGAAAAGCTCTTGGCATAAGCGAAGGAAACGTTAAAGTCCGCGTTTTCAGAGCGAGGGAGCGGCTCGCCTTACTTTTAGGAGGTGGTATAGATGTGTCCTGATAAACAACTTGTTTCAATTTTTATGGATGGGGAATTGCCCTCTCCTTGGAAGGAAAAAATGGAAAGCCATTTGTCCGGGTGCCCGGCTTGCAGGGGCTATCTGGAAGGCTACAGGCAATTGACGGTTCCGATAAAAGAAGCGGCCGCCGGCGAAGCCAAAGTTATCGAGTCGGCCAAGGAAAGGGTGTGGCAAAAAATGTCTTTCTCCCTTTTGTCCGGCCGCAGGGAGGCCTCAAGGCAACCCTCTTTAATCCGGCCTTCTTTCGGCGAGATTTGGCGGCGCAAGCTGTCAATCCCCTTGCCTGCGGCGGCGGCGGCTCTTGTCATTGTCGTCATGGCGGCGTTTTTGCCAGGCGAAGGAATTCGCACTGTGTTTGCCGGGGGACAGGGGGCGCAGGCGGCGGTTTCGCCTTTGGCCGCAGTGGAGGTCTACGAGCCGCCTACGGCAAACATAATCCTTGCGTCAGAGGAAGCCTTGCCCAACATTACCCCTGTTACCAATCTTAGCGATGTAATACAATACATGGGCATTTTTAACAGCGGGGATATGCTTGTTCTTCAGTTGCCGGAAAACAGAAGTTTTGCCAGTTCCGGTGAACCTGTCATTGTTAGCGCTGCCGGCTATCGCAGGAGGTAGTCTAGGAATGTATAGCAGATTATATCTATTTGGTGTTCTTTTTACTTTTGCTTCGTTCGCTGTTTTTGCCGAAGAGTCTGACGCGCCGGCCGCGCCCGGCGGTCAGCCTGAACGAGAGGTTCACCAAAGGGTTAGGGAACACGCGTTGACGGTAAGCATAGCTGCCCGCATTTTTGAAAACGAGGAAGAAGTCGTCTGGCAGGAAATTCGCCAGCGTCATACAAGCTCCGGGAACCCGGTCGGCTTAAAACTTGTGGGTTCCAACGTGGTCGTCGTTGTCCAGTTTACCCCGTTTATCAGGCGGGAGGGCGGCAGCGTATTGGTAGCCCAAGGGCAGGTATGGCTGGAAACCCCCGGCGAAGGTATCCGCTATCACACGTCAATCAAAACTATCCCTATGGAATTTGACGAGCCGGTTATTTTCTTTCCATTAGGAACGTCTTGGCAGGGTAGCGGCTCGTTAGAAAATCGCGCCAACATAGAAATAATCGTTACAACCATGCCCTACACCGGCGCCAACGACGCTCTAGCCGCCCAAGACGATTAGCTAGCCGCAGACGCAAAGTTGCGGTTCGGCGGGGGACAGCTACGAAGAACCAGATGAAAAAACGTTGTTATTTTGACTGGGCTGCCACCGCCGTGCCGGATTCTGTGTCGCGGTCGCAAGACGACCGCGACTGGGGGAACCCTTCATCGCTTCATGCCGAAGGGCGTGCTGCAAAAAACGCGCTGGAAGACGCGCGCCGGCGTTGCGCCGCTGTCTTAAATGTCCCCGCGCAAAATCTATATTTTACATCCGGCGGAACAGAGGCTAACTGCATAGCCTTGCTTTCCAATCTTTTTCGCAAAGGCACAGGCAGAATAATTTGCCCGGACACGGAACATCCTTCCGTCTTGGAAAATGTCAAAAAACTGGAGCGATTGGGAAAAAACACGGGCAAAATCGCCGTGGATTCTTTTGGCAGGGTTGGCCCCGGCCAGCTTAAAGACGCGCTGGAAAAATACGGCGATGTCCGCTTTGCGGCAATCATGGCGGTCAACAACGAAACCGGGGCTGTTACCGACATGGCCGCGTTACGCGATAGCGTGCGCGATGGCGTGCGCGATGGCGGCCGCCCCCCCGTGCATTTGCACTGCGATCTTGTGCAGGCGGCCGGGAAAATTCCTATGGACATATCCCTTTGGGACATTGACTCCGGCGCGATAAGCGGACACAAAATAGGCGCGCCGCGCGGCATAGGGCTTTTGTATTCGAGGCGGCCTCTGGAAACTGTTTGCGCGGGCGGATCGCAGGAAAACAAACAAAGGCCGGGTACAGAAAACACCAGCGGCGCATTGGCTTTGGCCGCCTGTCTGGAAAAACGCGCCGGGGGGGGGCTGGCCGGCGAGTACGCGCTTGCAAGCGCACGCTGGGGGCGGCTTATCGAAGGGCTTAAAAAAATAGAGCGTTGCGTTTTAATCCCGCAAGGCCTCTCTGTCAGAGAGGCCAGCCTCCCCACCGGGGGGGGCGGCCGCCCCGGCGGGAGGGGCTTCTCCCCCTACATCTTGCAGGCCGCTTTCAAAGGTGTGCCCGGCGAGGTCATGGTACGCGCTCTTGACGATCTGGGTTTTGCCGTCTCGACTGGCTCGGCCTGCTCGTCTTCATCGGCACAGCGTCCGGTGCTTTCCGCAATGGGTGTTGACGATGCTACTAGTTTGGAAAGCATTCGCATTTCGCAGGGCTGGTCTACCGGCGACGATGACATCGATCTTTTGCTTGACACTATCGGGGAGGTTCTAAAATTTTTATGACGACTTGGCTTTTGAAACTTGGGGAGCTTACGCTAAAGGGAAAAAATCTAAAATCATTCGAGTCGGTGTTAAAGCGCAATCTTTTGGCGATGCTGTCTTCCAAGGGTCTGTCAAATGTGCGTGTTACAACCCGCAACGGGCGTTTTTATGTTTATTCCGCCGGCGGCGAAACAGAAAACGCGTTAGTTGAAAACGTGCTCTGCCGGCTTTTTGGCATAACGGGCTGGGCTAGGACGGTTTCTTGCACGAAAAATGTTAGCGATATAATGGCCGTCTGTGTAGAAGAAGCGAAAAAACTTTTTGAAAGCGGCGCGGCGACTTACAAGGTCGAGGCACGCCGGGCGGATAAAAGTTTCCCGCTGGATTCTTATCAGATTTGCGTAAGTGCCGGCGGCGCGATCGCGCAGGCTGTTGGCGGTCTTAAAGTCAATGTCCGCAACCCGGACTGCATTATCTACGTCGAGGTTCGCGAAAAGGTTTATGTTTACAGTGATGCGAAAAAAGGGCTTGGCGGCCTGCCTGTGGGAACTGCGGGAAGGGGGCTTTTGCTTTTATCCGGCGGGATAGACTCCCCTGTCGCGGGTTTTCTCATGGCCGGCCGGGGAATGGGGATTGACGCTCTGCATTTTCACTCGTATCCTTACACTTCGTTAGAGGCGAAGCAAAAGGCGCTCGATGCCGCCGCCGTTCTTGGTTCTTATACGATGGGTTTGCGTCTGTATGTTGTCGCTTTTACTACGGTTCAGCTTAAAATAAAGGAGTCTGCCCCGCAAAGCTGGATTACTGTTCTTTTGCGTATGGCGATGATGGAATGCGCCGAAAAACTTGCGGAAAAAATAAAAAGCAAGTGTCTTGTTTCCGGCGAAAGTCTTTCCCAAGTGGCAAGCCAAACAATCGAAAACTTGACTTGCATTCAAAGCAGGGTGAATGTCCCGGTGTTGCGCCCGCTTATTGGCTCGGACAAAGACAGTATTATCACAACCGCAAGAAAAATCGGCTCTTATGAAATTTCGATTCGGCCGCATCAAGACTGCTGTATGCTTTTTAACCCGCCCCACCCGGTGCTGCACGGGGATGCGGCTCAAGCGGGGCAGTTATACGAGGCTCTGGAGCTTTCCCCGCTTATTGACGAAGCCCTTGCGTCTTGCGAAACGGTAACTTGCGGCTGTTAGGGAAACACTGATTAACTCGAAGCTAATCAGTGTTTCCCTCTGCATTTGCTCATTTCATTGCGCAAAATGCGGGTAAGAGGCACTGATTAAATCCTCGATGGGATTTAATCAGTGCTTCCTTAGGTGCACTGCCCCTACCGGGCGCATTCCCCGTCGTTCTCTGCAAGGATGTCCAGCCCGTGTTTTAGCTCGTCAATAATGAAGTCCAGGTTTTCCCGCACGGCCTTTGGGCTGCCCGGCAAGTTTACGATCAAGGTTTTTTTGCGAATGCCGGCGGCGGCGCGGCTTAACATGGCGCGTTTGGTTATGCCCATGCTCTGCATTCGCATAGCTTCTGGGATGCCCGGCACAAGACGTTCCGCCACTGCCGCAGTCGCTTCGGGGGTGCGGTCTCTGGGCGAAAAGCCTGTGCCGCCTGTCGTAAGAATTAAGTCGGCAAGGCCTTCGTCGCAAATGCGGCACAATTCTTTTTCCAGCAGGCTTTGTTCGTCGGGTAACAGCAATCGCTCTGTTACGGTGTAATCATGCGCCGCCAAAATCTCGCCGATAACCTTTCCGCTTAAATCTTCCCGCTCACCCTTGGAACCTTTGTCGCTAAGGGTGATAATCGCGGCACGGTAAGCGTTATTCGCCATGAATCTCGTCCCCGGTTTTTATAATGCCGCCTTGCAGAACTTTTGCGAAAACGCCTTGCGTGGGCATAATGCAGTCGCCCATGCGATGGTAAATCGCGCAAGGGTTCACGCAGTCCTTGCCGATTTGGGTCAATTCCAACAAAGCTTCGCCGCAACGGAATTTTGTTCCAATTGGGTGGCTCGCAAAATCGATTCCGTCTGCGACAATGTTTTCGCCAAAATCGCCGTATTCCACTGTCGCGCCTTTTGCGCGAAAGTCCAAAATTTTTTGCAGTGAAAGTAAGCTCACCTGGCGGTTTCCACTGCCGGCGTGGGCATCGCCTTTTAACCCGTGATCGACCAGCAATTCCGCTTGGGCAATTGCTTTTTTTGCCGTGCCTTTTTCATCGCTAAGGCAGATCGCCTGTATCGTTCCCATGTTAGCCTCCTATGCGAAACATTTCTTTTTTTTTGTGTTCGTGTTTTTCGTTAACATCGCCAAAATTATGGCAGGGCGATTTTCGCGCGATAAAGCCCGAAATCGCTTCCCTTATTTCATCGTCATGTGCGCCGCCGCGTACAAGGCTTTTTAGATCAAGGCCCATGTCGCTGGAAAGGCAGGGTTTTAAGCTGCCGGATGACGTTAGGCGCAACCGGTTGCAGTTGTTGCAAAAGTTGTGGCTTACCGCGCTTATAAACCCGATGTGTCCGGCAAAGCCGGCAAGCGTGTAATAAACCGCAGGGCCGTAACCCAGCCTTACCGGCGATGCCGTTAAGGTTCCGTAAGTTTCCTCGATGCGGGAAACGGCATCAGCGGCCGGCAGGTGTTTCAAACCGCCTGCCGCACCCAAGGGCATTAATTCGATAAAGCGTACTGTTATGTTTTTGTTTTTTGCAAAGGCCGCAACTTTTACAAGGTCATCTTCGTTAAATCCGCCCAAGAGCACGCAGTTTATTTTTAACACAAGCCCAAGTTGCAATGCCCGATCTATAACGGGGAGTATTCCCGCCACGCCGTCCGTGCCTGTCAACTGTTTGTATTTTTCCCCGTCCAAGGTGTCAAGGCTGATGTTCAGGGCATCAAGTCCGGCGGCGGCCAGCGCATCGATATATTCGCCTAACAGGATTCCGTTACTTGTCATGGCGACACGTTCAACGCCGTCTAGGGCTTTTAGCTGGCGGATAAAATCCGCCGTTCCCCGCCGCACCAATGGCTCGCCGCCGGTTACTCTTACGGCTTTTATTCCCATGTCAACAAGTATGCGGCAGATTTTTAGGGTTTCCTCAAAGCGCATAACATCGTCGTGGGGTATCCAGTCAACCCCTTGGGCGGGCATACAGTACAGGCAACGCAGGTTACAGCGGTCGGTTATTGAAAGGCGCAAATAATCGATGACTCTGCCGGAGGAATCAACAAGCCCGCCCCTATCGTGTTTTTCGCTTTTCACCTTTTTACTCCTCTCGTAAAAAATGTCCGCTCTTTCCGCCGGTTTTTTCCCAAAGTCTTATGTTGCCAATCACCATGCCGCGATCTATCGCTTTGCACATATCGTAAATGGTAAGCAGTGCCGCCGAAACCCCGGTAAGGGCTTCCATTTCCGCGCCTGTTTTTCCCGCCAGTTTTACCATGCAAAGCGCTTCTATCTGTGTTTTTTCTTCATCTATGTTAAAGTCTATGGTGCAGGTGTCGAAGATGAGCGGATGGCAAAGGGGGATTATATCCGCCGTGCGTTTTGCCGCCATTATTCCGGCGATTCTTGCTATGCCAAGCACGTCGCCTTTTTTCGCCGTCCCGCTTTTTATTGCGGCCAGTGTTTCGCTCTTCATGCAGATGCTGCCTTTTGCGCTGGCAGAACGCACTGTTGCTTCTTTGAGCGAAACATCTACCATGACGGCATTTCCGCTTGCGTCAAAATGTGTAAAGCCGTTGCTCACGGAGCCTCCTTCTTCATCTCATCACCTGTTTTTATTTTACCGCTTTTTACGACTTTTGCAAAGAGCTGTCGCCCTGTCAAAATGCATTTTTCTTTCCGGCTGAACAGGGGGCAATTCTCGAAACATTGTTTGTCGGTGTCGCTTATTTGCAAAGTGGCATCGCCTACTTTTATTTTGTCGCCGGGGGCAAGTTCTGCAATGCTGTCAAACAGCAGGTTTTCTTTGTATCGTTTGAAGCATAAGCCGGCTTCACTTTGAGCACTCATCCACTGCTGTTCCTCCCTTGACAAGAGGCTTATCTGGAAGTCCCCGCCCTCCGCGTGGCGATCTCCCTCCAGGCCTAAGTCTTCTATTAAATGCGCTATTTCCAGTTTTTCGCGCTGGCCGCCTTCTTTGGGATACCGGGTAATGCCTGCGAGTGTGTTGGTTTTGCTATTTGTTTTCATACTACTCCATTATACCACCGCAACCTTCCCATGTATAGCCGCCAAGCTCTTTCATTCGCTGGTGCAAGTCGGTGCTTTGCAAAGTTTCGATAAAAAGTTTGAACTGCGGCAGTTCCGTAAAACGGGGCAGAAAAGCAAAATCGTATTCTTCGTTGCCAAGCGGGATAAAGTCCAACCCCAGCGCGATAGCGGCAGAGAGAATACCCATTCCAACATCGGCATCGCCGCTTTGCACTGCCGCCGCTACAGCCATGTGCGTTACCGCTTCCCGGTCATAGCCGGCAATGTTACGCGAATCGATGCCAGCCTCTTTCAGCTTGTAGTCGAAAAAAAGCCTTGTCCCCGATCCGCGCTGTCGGTTGACAAAACGGCAACCGGGCAAGTCGGCTATTGAGCGCAGCCCCTGCGGATTTCCTTTTTTTACGATAAGCCCCTGCACCCTCCCCACCCCTTTGATAAGACTTACGGGCGTGTCTGGAAAGAGACGCTTCAAATACGGCGTATTGTATTTGCCGGATTCTTCGTCCAAAAGATGAATCGGCGCGATGTGGCACTCCCCGCGTTTCAACGCCATGAGGCCTGCCATGCTGCCGACATGGGTTCCGGCAAGAAAACAGCCTTTGCCGCTCATACTGTCTGCGATAAGATCGAGGATGAGATCGTGGCTGCCGATTGAAACAAGACTGCGTTCAAGTTCGTGTAACGGCCGGATAAGTTCCACAGGGGCGAGTTGCCCCGCATCGATGCCTTCGCTGTTTTGAGCTATGACGCAAAAACCGTCAGCGCGTACCAGCGACATTGCCGCGCCCGCGCCCCTTGCCAAGGGTGATGCGACAAGCCTGCCGTCAACGTTGCCAAGTTTTACACGGACATATTCCCGGTGTTTCAGCGATGATACCAGCCGTTTTGACATAACAGCTTGAACAATTGTGGATGCCGATGTTTCGTTAGGTGCAACTGGCGATGACGATTCCTTTTTTGGTTCCGTGAATCTTCTGCCGCAAAGCATGGCGAGGACGGGCGCGGCGAAATTTCTGTAGGCAAGGTATGCGGACACTGGATAACCCGGTAGCCCTATCACAGGTTTGCCTTCGACAATGGCCAAGATAACAGGCTTGCCGGGTTTCATTGCCACCCCGTGAACAATTACCGATCCCAACTTCCCCAGAACGCCGGCGGTGTGGTCTTCCGTCCCGGCGCTGGAGCCTGCGCTTATAAGCGCCATGTCGTGATGCGCCAGCGCGTCTTTCAAAGCGGCTTCCAGCTTTGCGGGATCGTCGGGGACAACCTGGAAACGGCAAGCCTCTCCCCCCCCCTCTTGCACCAGCGCATGAAACATTCTTGTATTCGACTCGATTACCTGCCC